>JAEZZN010000142.1 GCA_023418535.1 Bacillota bacterium
CACGAGTTTGCATTGGATTATTTTTAACATCTAACACTACTCCAAATAAATTTTCAACTATATGAGGTATTGGACCGCCTCTAGCAAACATTTGTGAGAAGAACATAATTGTAATAAATGCAGGAACTGCCCAAGGTAAAATATAAATAGTTCTAAATATACCTTTAAATTTGATTCTGTCATTATTAGCTATAATTGATAATGAGAATCCTATAAATATAGCAAGTGTTGTAGCAAATGCTGTCCAAGCTAGTGTCCACAATACAATAGGCCAGAATGCTTTACCTGCTACACCTTGACCTGTTAATAATAATTTATAGTTTGAAAGTCCAAACCATTGGAATTTTGCTTGGTGATTTGGATCATAATTCGTAAATGATATTAGAATAGTTGTAAATACTGGTACAAGTACTATAAATAGAACAACTATTGCTGCTGGTGATATAACTAGGTATGGGAATCCATCATTAAATATAGATTCTTTTGTTTCAAACCAAGATTTCTTTCTAATTCCTTTAATCATATCTTTTTCGACTTTATTTACATCTTTAAAGGATACATAGAATATCAACAATGAAACTAGTATTAACATTATAGATATAACACCTTCAATCATAAATATAATTGATCTATCCAGTCTAGTTCCACCTTCAGCAAGAGTGAAAAGTCCAGAAAAACCACTTCCTTGGTAATTACCAAATCCTAAGAAATATGGAATGGCAGCAAAATATATAAATAATGTTCCAATAAAGAAAAGAATAGCCTTTTCATATTGCTTATTTAATAGTTGACCAAGACCTGGAATTAAAAATGTCAAATATGATAATATAGGTTTTGTTTTTTCAACTTCTTGAGGCGTTTTTCTTCTTATGTCAGAGATATCAGAATTTAATACATTTAATTTAGATTTATAATCAATTTTAATATGATGTTTTATATTCTTGATATCTTCTTCTATAGCTTTTTTTCTATTTAAATAAGTATAAGATGTAATATCTTCTTTTGCAGCTCTTTTTTTAGCTTTAATTTCTGATTTAAGCGCTTTTTTAGAGATTATACCTTCTTTATACTTACTATTTAATTCTTTTAATTCTTGCTCTAAAACTTTATTTCTTTCATTTGTTTTAGATTCGATTTCTTTTTGAGAATTATCTATTTCAGCTTGAGTAATTTTTGATAATTCATTAGTTCTATCAAGTAATTTATCTTGTAATTCTTTTTCGTTTTTTATAATTTCTGGAATATGCATCAACTGTCTTTCAGCTATATCATGTTCGAGTTGTGCATCATAGGTTAAGTCCACATATTTTTCATAAAATAGTGCTTTTTTACGAGCTTTATATAAATCTTCTTCAAGTTTTTTTATTTTGTTTTCTTTAATATTTGAAAACTTTTCTTTTGCCTCACTATTTATTTGTGATAAAAAGTTTTTTTCTTTTTCCTCATATTCTTTTAATTGTTTAATATAAGGATGTGAATTTTTGTCGATATTTTTCTTATCAGAAGGGGAGGCATTGATCAAATCAATTATGTATTGATTTTTTCTAGGATAGCTTCTACCAACGCTATCAAAAATCTCTTTAGAGTAACCCATTATTAACCTTCCTTTTTGTTATTGGCGCAGTTACTATTAAAACTAATAATAGAATGTAAAGAATAATACTTAAATAATAAAATACAGATGAATAGTTAAATTTTAAAATTGTATTGAATATTCTTAAAAATATAATCGCACCAAATATAAATTTATAAAGTTTTGTAATTCTAAATTTTTTATAAGTAAATACTGTAAAAATAGTTATAATAACCGTTTCTATAATAGATGCAAAATAGTTAGTAAGTACAATGTTTAAATAATCATTTGCTGTTGAATTAGGATTTAATTTTAAATAGCTATTTAATAATTCATTGCTTTTAGCGTACATAAGTGATTCTAGTGAATTCACCAGTATTATTAAAAATGAAATGATTAAAAGTCTATAAATGTATTTATTTAAATTTTTATTACTTGATTTCATATCGCACCTTTAACTATTTATAATAGAATAGCCAAAACTATAGTTTTGGCTATTCTAAAAATATTAACTTCTAATATTTATTATTGTTCAATTTGTTGCATCATTGATTTAAATGAAGCTTTTAATTCATTGTAAGCTGCTTCAGCGTTTGCTGGATTTACAGTATTCCATGATAATACGGCATTTTTCCATGTATCCCAAACTTGTCCATATTCTTTAAATAATGGTCTTGCTGGTGATACTTTGTAACTTTCTAAAACATTTGTAATTACTTCTTTATCTATATCAGATAAGTCAGAATTTTGATATGTTTCAGCTTGTACATTTTCTAAAATCTTACCAGTTGCTTTGTAGAAATCAACTGCATGTTCTGGATTAAGAATTTCTTTAATTAATTCTACTGCTAATGCCATTTTGTCAGCATCTTCTTCAATTCTTGAGTTAGCTACTAGAACCCATCCACCTTGCCATTGTGATAGTGGTTTACCTGCTAATGTGATTTGTCCAATTGGATGAACTGATACATTACCAGCTGCAATTTCTTTAGCTATAACACCATCACCTGATGTAGCCCATGGACCTTCTAATCTAATAACACCATTTCCACCTGTTGTGAATTGTTCATCTATATAACCCCAACCAGCATCAGCATCGAATAGAGGAGTTTTAGATTCATTGTGTAATTTCCAGTAATTGTAAATTTCATCAAATACTGCTTTTTGATCAGCATTTAAATCTGCATATTCAGATGTATATGTTGACATGAATTTGTCACCATCTTGAGCTAATAATTCAATTCCACCAGCGTTATTTGGTGCTACACCAAACCATGCATCAAATAGTGGAAGTAATACTGTTGCAGGATCTTTAACTTCTGTTAATTCAATTGGTTTTGTAACATCAATACCAGCTTTTTCAGCATTTTTTGTATTGATAAATGTTACCAATGTTTCAATATTCATTGGGAATGCTAGATAGTCATCTTCAACTTTAAAGTTTCCTGTTAAACCTTCATCAAGATTACCAAAACCACCTAAAGCTTCTGCCATTTCAGCTGCAGGTAAAGCTGCTAATACTTGATTATCAGCATAGTTAGTAAATCTATCTGCAGGTAGAGCGAATACATCGGCTACGTCTTTATTTGTTGCATCTGTATTATCGATAATGTCGATGTGATCAAATGATCCAGATTCAATAATGTCAATTTTTGATTCAGGATGTTTTTCTAATACTCTTTTAATTGCTGCTTCATAGTATTCTTTCCAACCTGTTTCAGCTTGAACAGTGATTTCTGCCTTGATGGATTCTGTATTTCCACCTTCGTCTTTAGTTTCTTTTTTACTTCCACCACTTGGTGAACAAGCTACAAATACTAAAACTAAAGCTAGTAACAATGCTATTAATTTAGATTTTTTCATATTTCCTCCTATGAATTTGCAACCTATGAAAACGGTTGCGTTTCTTGATTTAAGTATATAAGTAAAAATAAATATTGTCAACATTTAAATTTAAAATTAAAACTAATTATGGAATACGTTATCATATTTAAAGTCAATATATAAAATTTCATTAATTTAAAAGAGGTTAATAAATTAATAAAAGTAGGTAAATATAGCAAACAAGCGTAATAAGATAAAAGAAAAAAATTAATAATATAAAAAATAAAGAATAAAAATTAAATGATAAAAGGGTTTCAATTATTACGTTTTGTTAACATATATCAATTTTAGTAGATTTATTTTTTAGATAATGGATTGATTGATATTTTTTCCTTTATAATATAATATATAAGAACAATTATTATTTAATTTGCAATTATTAGACAGGAGAATATATGATATTTAAAAGAAAAGATGGAGAACCAATAAAGGTGGATGCTTTTATGAGATTTATACCACTTATTATGAAGTATAGATATGATGCTTTGGTTTCTTTAACACAAGAAATAGAATTATCTCCATTAGATGATTATATTAAGAAGACATATGAAGAAAAAGGAATAAGAATTTCATATATGCATATTTTATATTCAGCTTTAGTTAGAACTTTCAATGATATGCCTGGAATAAATCAATTTATTATGGGTGGTAGACATTATAAAAGAAATGATATTGAATTTTCTATGGCAGTTAAAAAAAGTTTTGATATAGACGCTGAGGAAACTACTCTAAAATTTAAGTTTGAAGGCAATGAGACACCTTTAGAAATTAAAAATATTTTAGACAAGAGAATTAATGAAGAAAAGAATGTTTTAACAAGTGGAAAAAATAAAACAGATTTATTTGTTAAAGCGCTTGAAAATATACCACTATTTTTATTAAGATTTATTTTAGGAACTTTGAAAACATTAGATAAAATAAATCTAATGCCTCAAAAAGTTTTAGATGCAAGTCCATTTCATGCGTCAGCGTTTATTACTAATTTAGGCTCAATAGGTCTTGATGCCGCATTGCATCATATTTATGATTTAGGAACAGTTGGTACATTTGTTTCAATTGGAAAAAGAGGAAGAAAGATAGTTAAGAAAAATGATGAATTTATAGAAGCGAAAATAATGAATATTGGAGTGGTAATTGATGAAAGAATTTGTGATGGTTATTATTACGCAAAAGCTTTAAGAGTTTTCTTTAGATACATCAATGATCCACAAAAATTGGATAAATAATTTTTAAAATATATATGGTATAGTTATGGTATAAATATCATATATATTATTTTGCAAACTATTGCAAAATAATGGTATTATAATAAAAGAATACTAATTTGGAGATTTTATGGATTTAAATATGGATAAAGATATTTTATTTAGCATTATTAATATGAAACTACGAGATTTCTATAGTGATTTAGATGATTTAATAGCATCAGAAGATATTGATAAGGATATTTTACTAGAGAAGTTTGATGAATATGGTTTTACTTATAATAAAGATATTAATCAATTAAAATCTTTAAATTAAATACATAGGAGGGGGAAATGTATTCGAAGTTTTTTAAAAAACAAAAAATGATGAGAACTGTCCTTATAGCTAGTGCTCCATTAGTTGTTTATGGAATATATGTTTTTGGATGGAGAGTTCTTGCACTATTGCTGTGTAATATGGTTGTAGCTTCTTTAGTAGAGTACATATCAGAAAAAAAATTATACAAGAAGAATCAAATTACAGAAGCAGCATTAGTAACAGCTACATTGTTTACACTTACTTTGCCGCCATCACTACCATTTTGGATGTCAGCAGTAGGTGTTGCTTTTGCTATATTTTTTGGTAAAGAAGTGTTTGGAGGATTTGGTAAAAATGTATTTAATCCAGCTATCGTTGGTAGAGCATTCTTATTACTAAATTTCCCAGCACAAATGACACATTTTAATGTGCCTGCAAATGGAGAAAAACTAATAAATGGTTTAGCAGGATTCACTAAATGGATTACACCAGGTTTAGATACTATTGGAGGAGCTACACCGATGTTGCATTTACGTAACACAGGACAATTAGTAGGTCATACAAATTTATTCTTTGGAAATATATCAGGTTCAATAGGAGAAATATCCACTCTTTTAATAATTTTAGGTGGGGCATATATGATATATAAAAAGGTAGCGTCATGGGAAATGATTATTGCATCATTTATAGGATTTTTTGCAACATCTTATATACTCATAGCACTTGGTTTTGGACAAAGTGTATATCTTCCAATTGATGGAGTATTGATGGGTGGATTTGTATTTGGTTCATTCTTTATGGTTACAGATCCAATATCTGCGCCAAAACAAATACAGGCTAAATGGTTCTATGGAATATTAATCGGTTCTTTAGTTGTTGTAATTAGATCATTTACATCTTTTGTTGGTGGAATGATGTTTGCTATTTTAATAGCTGAAGTAGTTACTCCAATCATTGATTATGTATTCCAACAAAGAAACAAAAAGAAAAGATTAGCAGCGAAGGGAGCATAATATGAAATTTAATAAAAAATCAATATTATATTCTATAATTTACATGATTGCTCTATCTGCTGTATTAACTTTCTTCCTAGCTTTAATTAATCAACAAACAAAAGCTTTAGTTGAAAGAAATGCTAAGTTGAAAGAAGAAAGAGGACTTCTATATGTTTTAGGGATAGAAAATGATGGAACACCTGAGGATATAGTTGAAAAAATCGAAAAAAATGTTGAAGAAACAGGAAAGACATTTAATGATGAACCAGTATATGTTTATAAAGAAAATGATGAAGTAAAGGCATATGCATTGACTATTAAAGGTAGTGGTTTATGGGGACCAATAGAAGGTCTTATTGGATTAACTCCTGATTTCAAAGAAACAACAGGGATAGAATTTTTAGAACAAAGTGAAACACCAGGACTTGGTGGACGTATTTCTGAAAATGCATATAAAGAACAATACAGAGGTGCTAAAGTTGATGATATTAGAGGAACAGTTGATGTGATTTCTGGAGCTACAGGAACATCAAGTTCTGTTTATAAATTAGTAGATTCAAATATAGCAGAGTTTATAAAAAGTCAAGGAGATAATTAATGGCAAAGTATACTAAGATTATTAAAGACCAATTGTTATATGATAATCCAGTATTATTACAAGTTATTGGGATTTGTTCTGCTTTAGCTGTAACTAATAATGCATCAAATTCACTTGTAATGGGGCTTGCTCTAATATTTACAACAGGATTATCATCTTTTGTAACATCAGTATTAAAAGATATTACACCAAATCACATAAGAATGGTTATGCAAGTATTTGTTATTTCCTTCTTTGTAATCATCGTTGATTTATTCTTAAAAGCATACATGCCAGAAATGTCTGAAACACTGGGCCCTTATGTTGGCTTGATTATAACAAACTGTATCATAATGGGTAGAGCTGAAGGTTTTGCTATGTCAAATCCTCCACTAGCATCTTTAATAGATGGTGCGGCAGCAGGTGCTGGATATACACTTGTACTTTTAGCTGTAGCTATAATTAGAGAATTATTAGGATTTGGTACAGCATTTGGAATAAGAATATTACCAGAAACTTTCACATCATGGTCACTTATGATAATGCCTCCGGGAGCATTTTTCATATTACCTATTATAATGTGGATTATGTACAATTACATTCATAAAAACGAAAAAAAAGGAGGTAAATAATGCAAATTAGTCCTTTAGTTATATTTTTTGCATCAATATTTACATCTAATATGATATTTTCAAACTTTTTAGGTATGTGCTCATTTATAGCCGTTTCTAAAGAAGTTGAAACAGCAGCAGGATTAGGGCTTGCAGTTACATTTGTACTTTCAATTACAACTGTACTTAATTATTTTATGAACCAATTGCTTGTATCACTAGGTTTAGAATATTTAAGTTATATTATATTTATTATAGTAATCGCTGCTTTCGTACAAGTATTAGAAATGATTTTAGAAAGATACATTCCAAATCTATATTATGCATTAGGAATTTTTCTACCACTTATCACTGTTAACTGTGCTATTTTAGGGGTTACATTATTTATGGTTGCTAGAGATTATAATTTCATACAATCACTAATGTTTGGTATTGGTTCTGGATTAGGTTGGGCACTAGCTATCGTATGTATGGCAGGAATTAGACAAAAGTTTAGAGAAAATAATATTCCAGCTGGACTACAAGGAGCTCCAATTACACTTATAATTACAGGTATTATGGCTATGGCATTTATCGGGTTTTCCGGTATGGTGTCAATTCAATAGTAAAGGAGAAATAAATGGGTGAAGTATTAACTACAACCGGGATTATAGCTCTTATTTCAGCAGCTTTTGCTATACTATTGAGCTTAGCAGATAAATTTTTAAATAATTATGGTATTGTAAAATTAAATATTAATGAAGAAAAAGATTATGAAGTAGAAGGTGGACAATCTTTATTAAATACATTGAAGCAAGAAAAGATATTTTTACCATCAGCATGTGGTGGAAAAGGTACTTGTGCATATTGTAAATGTAGAGTAAATGAAGGTGGTGGTCCAGTATTAGCTACTGAAAAACCATTTTTATCAGCTCAAGAAGAAAAAGATAATGTTAGACTTGCTTGTCAAGTAAAAGTAAAGAATAATATTGATATTGAAATTCCAGAAGACTTATTCAATGTTAAAGAAATTGAAGCTGAAGTTGTAGAAAAAATTCCTATGACTGATAGAATTGTTAAGATTAGATTCAAATTACCTGAAGGTGAAACAATTAATTTCAAACCAGGTCAATTTATGCAATTACAATCTAAACCTTATCCAAAAGGTGAAGATTATATGGCTCAAGATGAATCATGGGATAGAGCTTATTCAATAGCTTCTTCAGCAAACGACCATGGACATATTGAATTGTTAATTGGTCAAGTTCTTGAAGGTAGAGTTTCAACATATGTTCATAAAATCTTAAAAGAAGGTGATAAAGCTACTTTAGTTGGGCCATTTGGTGATTTCTACTATAGCGATGATGATAGTGAAGAAATTATAATGGTTGCAGCAGGTACAGGTTTTGCACCTATAAGATCAATTCTATATCATATGCTTGATAATGATATTAAGAAAAAAGCAAGATTCTACTTTGGTGCGAGAACAAAAGATGATTTATTCTTGCTAGATGAAATGAAAATGTTTGAAGAAAAATTACATGATTTCAAATTTATGCCAACATTATCTAGACCAAGTGATGCAGATAAATGGACAGGAGATACTGGTAGAGTAAATAACTCAATCGATAAATATGTAGATGAAAATACAAAATATTCTGCATATCTATGTGGATCTCCAGTTATGATTCAAGGTATAGTAAAATCATTAATTGATAAAAAAGTAGATGAAGATTATATATTCTTCGATGAATTCTAATAAAATAAAATTTAGTTCCATGATATTTATCTGGGACTTTTTTATTTACAAAGATTGATTTATATATTCAATTAGTGATAAAATTTTAATTCAGGATTTATATAATTTTTAGGGGGAATTATGATTATAAATATTTATCATACAAATGATATTCATAGTAATTATGATTTTTTTAAAAGAGTTCATGCTTATATAAGAGAAAATAAAAAAGAAAATGACTTATATCTTGATAGTGGAGATTTTTTAGATGTATCAAGTTTATTAGTTGAGTTTGACGGCGGAATATCCGCTATGGAAATCTTTATGGATTCAAAGCTTGATTGTATGACCATAGGTAATAATGAAGTTGATATTGGTTTATATAATTTAGAAAAATTAATGGATGAAGGATTTCCGATTATATCTTCAAATATTTATAGTAGTGAATTAAAACCTTTAAGAAATTTAAGAAGATCTATGATAATTGAAGTGAAAGATATTAAATTTTTAATTCTTGGAGTTTCTCCATACTTTAGTAATAATCTTAAATATTCTTCCTATAATACTTTTTATTTATTAAATGATATACAGGCTACAAATCCAGTTGATGAGTTAAAAAAAGAGTTTGAAAGATATAAAGGACAATATGATCATGTAATATTTTTATCTCATAGTGGACACTTTGTGGATGAATATCTAAAAGAGTCCTTTAATTTTGATTTAATATTGTCTGGTCATACTCACGTAATTATAAACGAAGGCAATTATACTATGTCTGGAAAAGGGGAAACTCTTGGAAAGCTTACAATTGATGTAGATAAAGATGAATTAAAAGTACTTGAAAATATTCAAATAGATTTACCAAAAGTTACAAATGAAAGATTTGATAGGATTTTTTCCGAAAAAATGGAGATTGCAGGAAAAGTTTTATCAAAAGAAATTAAAGTTGTAAATGATTTAGAATTTGATCCTTTCAAAGAAAATATATTGATTAATTTCTTATGTGATGCTTTATATAAACATTATGATGTTGATTTTGCATTTATGCATAATGGGATATCTGAAGGTCCACTCATAAGACCTGTATCAAAATATAGTATTCATAAGAATTTCCCTTCAAAACTAAATCCAACTATTTTTACAGTTAAAGGATCAGATTTAAGAGAGGCAATATTACAATCCTTAGATTATGAATTTATTCGTCAAAGTGGTGGGGGAGCAGGATTTAGAGGAACTGTGCTTGGAACTTTAGGATTTTCTCACAATGTAAAGATAAATGATTCTCCTTTTTCAGTTAGAATAAATGGGATTGAATTAGATGATGAAAAAGTATATAAAGTAGTAAGTGATGATTATTTGCAAAGAGGAACGGGCTACACAAGTCTTAGAACATTCGAAGATGTAAAACATGATAAATATTTTATAAGAGATTTTATAACTTTATATCTTGAAGATGAAGAAGTCTATGAACAATCTAAAATTAAACGATTGGAAAAATAGTTTTTAATTTTTCTTTAAAGGGTATTTATAATTTGTAGACAATCACTTATATAAAATTATTGGAGGAGATATGAAAAAAGTAGCAGTTTTGATTGAAAATTTATTTGATGATGAAGAATTAATCGTTCCATATCATAGACTAAGAGAAGATTATGAAGTAGTTTTAGTAGGTACAGAAGCTGATAAAGAATACAAATCAAAATCAGGATTTGTTAAGAAAAGTGATGTAGCTTCAAAAGATGTAAAAGCTTCCGATTTTGATGGTGTAGTTATTCCTGGTGGATTCTCTCCAGACTATATGAGAAGATCAAAATATACTGTAAATTTTGTTAAAGAATTACATGAACAAGGTAAACCAATTGCTTCAATATGCCATGCAGGTTGGATGCTTGTAGAATCACTAAATCTAAATGGTGTTAAAATGACATCAACAGCTACAATTAGAAAAGATATGGAAAATGCAGGAGCAAATTGGGTAGACGAAGAAGTTGTAGTAGATAATAATATTGTAACTTCAAGAAGTCCGTTGGACTTACCTGCATTTATGAGAGAATTTATTAAGCTTGTAGGATAGAATAAAATTTATTGAATATATAAATAGGTAGGGTACAATTGTGATTTTTTCAATCGTACCCTGCTCTCTTTTAGATGATATTCACAAAGCATCCAGAATATTTAAAATCCCCCCAAAATAGAAATGGGGGATTTTCTCATTTAAAACACCATATCTTGCAGAAGCGTAAGGACTATGCCTAAGATAGCACCTATACTAATTAATTTAACCATTCCTACTTTCTTCACATACAAAATAAATCCAATGACAAAAGTAAATAATGCAACATAAGAAATATTTGAAAATGCTAAATTCAAACCATTAAAAATAGATTCGTGCATCATATACAAGGTCGCAATGAATATAAGTCCTGCAATTGCTGGTCTTAAAGCCTTTATAATTTTTGTCAAAAATGAAATTTCTCTATCTGAAAAATAAAGTTTTGCTAGCAAAATCATTATTATTAATTGAGGTAAAATAACGGCTGTAGTTGCAACGATTGAACCTGAAATTCCAGCGATTTTTGTACCTACAAAAGTTGCTCCATTTAATGCTATAGGTCCAGGGGTCATTTGAGAAATAGTTACTACATCTGCCATTTCTCTAAAACTTAACCATTCATGTTTTTCAACAACTAAGTTTTGAATAAATGGTAAAATTGCATAACCACCGCCAAATGCCAAAAAGCCTATTTGTAAAAATGTTAAAAATAATTGTAATAATATCATGGGATTTTGTTCTCCTCAACTATACTAAATAAAACAAGCCCTAATAATCCAATGAAAAGTATAATTAATCCGGTATTAATATTGAATACGAAACTTGCAATAAATGCAGATAACATAACGATTAAACTAAATATCTTATTAGTTGTTAAAGCTTTTTTTGCCATATCATATGAGGTAATTAGTAATGTTGCTGAAATAACTCCTCCCATACCAGTAAGAGCAGCTTTAACATAATAGTTATTTGAAAATTCTTTGTAAAAGTATGAAATGATAGTAATAATAACTAAAGAAGGTATTGCTGCAGAAATAGCTGCTACTATTGCTCCAAGTGTTTTATGTAGTCTATATCCAGTTAAAATAGATGCATTAATAGTCAAAGGTCCAGGGCCCGATGTTGCAATAGAAACAATGTCTAACATATCATTTTCGGATATCAAATTTCTTTTAATTGAAAACTCATCCTTTATAACTGGAATAATAGTGTAACCACCTCCAAAAGTAAAAGATGATATTTTTAAGAAAATAAAAAACATTTTTAAAATGTTCATATTATCTTTATTCTTATTTTTCATAATTTCCTCTCAATGTTTATCGTTAATACAATAATATTAGATAAATATATATAATTCAAATAGAGTTTATTTGATTAAAAAAATCAGCAATATATTTGGGTATGATTCCAAAAGAATATTGCTGAATATTATTTAATATAATTATTGATTATAGTAAGCTAGCAGCTTCTTTATCTACAACAACTGTTACATCTGGATGCAATTTTAACAGTGTAACTGGAATTTGTGGAGTTATATAATCATTTTGTAATGATTTAATTGCATTAGCTTTATTTTGACCAGAAGCAACTAAAATTATTTTCTTTGATTTGAATATGGAGCCTAATCCCATAGAAATAGCTTGTTTTGGTACATCATCTGTACTATCAAAGAATCTTGAATTTGCTACTATTGTAGATTCAAGTAAATCGGCAACATGAGTTGGTGTTAATAATTTTGAATCAGGTTCATTAAAACCTATATGACCATTTTCTCCAACACCTAAAATTTGAATGTCTTGGCCACCTAAAGATTCAACGATTTCATCATAGTTTCTTGATTCTAATTCTAAATCTTCTGCAACACCATTTGGTATATAAGTGTTATCTTTATCAATATCAATATGATCAAATAGATTAGTATTCATAAAATATCTATATGATTGGTCATGATCACCAGATAATCCTATGTATTCATCTAAGTTTATAGTTTTAACATCTTTAAATGAAATTTCTGAAGCTTCATATTTTTTTATTAATTCTTTGTATAAGCCAATAGGAGATGATCCAGTAGCTAAGCCTAAAACAGCTTTAGGATTATTTTTAATAACATCAGCGACGATATTTGCTGCTTCTAAACTTAATTCATCGTAGTTTTCTTTTACTAAAATTTTCATAATTGCCTCCATGTTCTTTTTTAAACAATTATATCATATTGAAATATTAATGAAAAACATTATATAAATGTTTAGAGTTTGAAATAGTGGATATAAATATACGTACTGAAAATAGGAGGGGTAATTATGAATAATTTTTTGTCTAATTTTTTAAAAATTAGTACAGTGCCAACATTAATATCAGTAGTAATATTAGTTATTGCAATATGGATAATGCTATTAACTAAGAAAAAGAAAATGAAGTTTTCTAATCGTATGTTAGTGGCTTTGATAATTGGTATTATGATTGGTGTAGGTATAGATTTAATATTTGGTAAAAACGAAGTTTTTAACAATATTTCAAGAGAAGAAATTTCAATTTGGTATTATCTAGTAGGTGGAACATTTGTTAAATTGATACAAATGATGGCGGTTCCAATCGTGTTTTTATCAGTATTTTTTGTTATTTTAGATTTTGAAGGTAAAAACATTAAAGGTTTTACACTTAAAACATTAGCTTTATTACTAGGAACTACTGCAATATCAGCAATGATTGCGATAATATTAGTAAATTTAACAGGTCTGGTAAATAAACCATTTGCTGGAGATATTTCTGAAGGTATGACAGAAAGAATTTCAGGTATATCTCAACTATCATTTCCACAATATTTTGGAGATATAGTGCCAAACAATATATTTAGTGCATTCACAAATAATGGAGGAGTTATATCAGTTGCTTTAATTGCGGTTTTATTTGCTATTTCAGCGAAGTTCTTAAAATCAAAAGGTAAAACTGAAATTAATCCAGTAATAGACTTCTTAAGAGGAGTTCAAAAATTAGTCAATTCAGTTTTAATAAATATAATCAAAATTATGCCATATGCAATTGTAGCATTGATAGCAAATACAATAATTTCTAAGGGTATTGATTCAATCATAGCTTTAATAGGGTTTATAGCTGTATTATATCTTTCAGTCTTTGTAATGCTTCTAGTTTATATGATTATGTTATCAATGGTAGGATTAAATTCAGTTCAGTTCTACAAAAAAGCATTGCCAACTATGATATTTGCATTCTCTTCTAGATCAAGTTTAGGTACATTACCACAAACAATCGATACAATGGTAAATAAATTAGGAATTTCTGAAAGAACAGCTAACTTTATTGGACCATTATCTACAACTGTAGGTATGAATGGATGTGCAGGTGTGTTCCCAGCTATGCTTGGAGTATTAGTAGCACAAGCGGCAGGAGTTGAACTTAATCTAGCATTTTATTTCTTACTAGTACTAGTAGTTACATTAGGATCTATAGGTATAGCAGGAGTTCCAGGAACAGCTACAGTAGCTGCAACAGTTACCTTAAATGGTATTGGTCTAGGACAATACTTTAGTAGCGTAGGTGCAGTATTTGGAATTGACCCAATAGTTGATATGGGAAGAACAATGCTAAATGTTACTGGTTGTATGGTATCTGCTTTAGTAGTAGATAAATGGGAAGGGACTCATAATAAAGAAAAATATGATGAAGAAGTTATAGATGAAGATTAAATGAAAGATGATATTTCATAAATCTTTACAAAAAAAGATGAGAGCTTTTAAAGTTCTCGTCTTTTTTTGTACCTATAATTGTTAAATATATTAGTATATATAGTATGTACAATCCTATTAATTATAAGATTTAATTAAAATTAAATATAAAAAAAGATGATGCGAAGAATAGATTTAACTAATCTTCAACATCATCATCATAAAATTTACTCTATATAATAAAATTTATTTTATTAATTTTCTTCTATAAATTTTTTATTAGATACTTTTGAACCTAATGATCCACCATACATTGCAGCAAATGCACTTAATAATAGACCAACGAATACTAATAATGAAGCTTTACTTGATGTACTTGCTACTTCATTTCCTGTTTCTTTAGCTTGTTCTATTGTGCTTTCAGCTGTATCTTTAGCTTGTTCTATTGTTTTTGAAACTTCTACAGAAACTTGTTTAAATATTTCTTCTGCTTGTGCATAAGTTTTTTGTAAACCATTGTAGATATTATTTGATATTTCTTCAACTTCAGCTTCTGTTAGTTCAGAGTTTTTAGATACTGCTTTTGTAATATCTTCTTGTGATACTGAATTTGCAATGTCTTCTACTCTTGCTCCAATTTTATCTGCTGTATCCTTAACAATTGTTTCTGCATTTTCAGGATTTAGAGCTATATCTTTTGCTGCTTGTTTGATTTCTTCTACAGATACATCAACTTGTGATTGTAAATATCCTGGTCTTAATTTTTCGTTTTCTGAGTCTTTTAAGTATTTTTCTACATTAGCTTGTAACTCTTCTGAATCAACACCGTCTACTTCTTGAGCTACTTTTTCAAAAGCTGTAGAACTTAATGATGATATATTTTCAGCTACTGTAGATGCTGCTTCGCCTGCTACATCTGTAGCAACCTTTGTTACTGTTCCTACTGTGTTTGCTGCAGTCTTAACTGTTGCTGTAACAGCTGTAAATAGCATTGTAACAACTAGAGCCATTGATAATGCCCATGATAAGAAACCATGTAATAAACCAACTCTTTTAGCTGCTAGACCTCCTACAAATCCTGCTGCAAATAAAGATATTAATAATTGAATTACTGTCCATATACCAACACCTGTAAATAATCCACTAAATGGATTTGATGATTGAAAGTCTAAAGTTGCAAATCCAATTGATGATCCTATAAAACTTAATAAAAACATTATAGCTACAAATGTAACTGCACCTGCTATTATAGCTGACCATGAAATATTATTTCCTATTTCATGTCTACTATTTCTTCTTTCAATTCTTTCTTGTAATACTTCTTCTCTGTTTTTCATAATTCCTCCTTGTGATTCGCACATTATTATATATAACCAATATTTCAATTATGAAACATTTTCCCAATATTAAGATAAATTAAAACTAGGTAAAATGTTTATTAAACGGATAAGTGCAGTGCTTATAGAAGTGATGTATATATGTTCATATGTTAAAATAGATGGAGATGTCCTTCCTTTAGGCGAAGAAGAAAAAATAGCTATGGAAACATATTTAAAGTACAATCATTATGGTTTAAGGATTATAGCTGTTGCACAAAAGCATGAAGTTCCTGACGAAAAACATTTTTCAGTTAAAGATGTATCTGAAATGATTAAAGATCAAAATCTAGAGGATGTTATAGATATTAGTATAATTTAAGAATTTTAGATTCTATCAAGAGAAATAAAATTAATGACGATTATTTTAAGTATCTTATAATTACGTTTGACTGCAATAAAGAGATTTATTATTTATTTGAAATGATCACTAAAGGTAAATTTATAGAAAAATGTATCAACCCATATCCTTTAATCAGGAAATAGGTTGATACACAAAATTATTTACAGACCCACAAAAACCTCCTGGTTAGTGTTTACTAATCAGTAGGTTTTTATTTACTCGGATTCTATTTTAAGTTTTTAGATTATAGTAATAATCTATATTTTTGATGATTTTTTTTATTTATATTTTATTTTTACTAATCAATATTAATTAGATATTTAATCTTAGTTTTTACTTCCTTGGTTATATAATTTATCTATACCTTGTTCAAATTCATTAAGTCCTGAATTTAATTTAGTTGATCCATCTTCTAATTTATTTATACCATCATTTAGCTTATCATCGTCTTTTTTTAACACAATACCTGTTAGTTAAAACTAGCAGGTATTTATGAGATTATTTATTATAAATCTTTAGCATCTTTGGTATCAAAAGTATTCCCATGCTCAAGATCTCCATATTCAAATCCTCTTAAGAACCATCTTTCTCTTTGTTCACTTCTACCATGTTGGAATGTATCCGGATTTGCCTGACCACCTTGCATTTCTTGGATTCTATCATCACCGACACCTGATGCTGCAGCCATCCCTTCTTTTACATCTCCACTGTCAAGATAACCTTTATTATTGAGATAGTGGGCAAGAACGCCAGCATAATAATCAGCTTGAAGTTCTAATTTAACCATTTCATTATTGTATTCAACTTCACTGACCCTTCCTCTCAATGCATGAACTTTTTCTAAGTCACCTGTTAATTTTTGTACATGATGGCCAACCTCATGAGCCAATACATATGCGAATGGGAAATCACCTTCAGCTGCAAAAGTTGTACGAAGTTCTTCGATAAATGTCGCATCTATATATACTGTTTCATCTGCACCACAATAGAATGGTCCCATTCTTGAAGAAGCGAACCCACAACCTGAATTTACAGTGTTTTGATATAGTACTAATTTTGGTTCTCTATATGTTTGACCATATTTAGAAAAAATATCATTCCACATATCTTCTGTATCGGCAAGTACAACCCCTAAAAATTCAACAGTTTCAGCTTCTTCTTTGTTTCTAGGTTCAAATGTTGTAGATTGCTGTGTACTAGGTGCTGTATTAAAACCTCCACCTAATAATAAATCAAGAGGATTTTGTCCTAGTAGTAAAGATACAGCTAGTAATAGGATTATTCCGCCGCCACCTAATGAACCTATAGATCTAAAGCCGCCACCACCTCTTCCTGAGGAACCTTGTTTTCTGACATTGTCGCTAGACCTTCTTCCTTCCCATTTCATAAAGTTCTCCTTAATAAGTTATTTAATGATTTTTTTAATTATATTACAATATCATTTGCATATTCTACATAAACAAATTATTAATTATCGAAGAAAGAAAAATTTATTAATCTTTGTAAGAATATTAATTTATTATTGTGACATTTATTACAATAAGGGTATAAATTAAAAATATGAATGATAAAAAGAATTATTTATAGAAATGTTCAATAAAGTTTCTATTAGGATAATAAAAATGTGAAGATTGGAGCGGATAATGTTTGAAAAATATGTGTATCCCAAGAAAGCTAAGGTGATAACCACGCTGTCGGTTAAGATGCTTTCAACATTTATGGGAATATTAATTCCGGCTATTTTAGCCAAAATAATTGACGATGTTGTTCCATCAGGAAATAGAAAGATGATAATTTTGCTTGGTGGACTTATGTTATTAGTATCGTTTTTAGAATGGTGGCTAGGTATTAAGTCAAATAGAATGGCTGCAAAAGTTTCATCCGAAGCAATACAAGAAATTCGACAAGATTTATTTTCTAGATCTATTGGCCTTTCGGCAAGACAAATAGATAAGATAGGAATATCATCATTAGAGTCAAGACTTACCTCAGACACTTATACTATACATAATTTTTTAGGTACCGGATTAAGAATGGGTTCAAGATCTATATTATTATTTATTGGTGGAATATTCTTTTGTGTAGTGTTAAGTCCAAGATTGTCTATTATTATTTTATTATTAATTTTCCCTATATTTTTTACAATTCGTTTTATTTACAATAGAACACAACCTATGTGGAAAAACCTACAAAAGAAAACAGATAATATGGTTCAAGTTATTAGGGAAAGTATTAGAGGTATCAAAGTCTCAAAAGCTCTGAATAAAGTAGATGATGAAAAAGATAAATTTTATAACGCAAATGATGCAGTACGAAACCAAAGTATTGAAGCTGTTGATATGATGGCTTTAACGTCACCTTTAGTTAATGTACTTCTGTATGTAGGACTTGCATTTGTAATTATATATGGAGGGAAATTAGTAGGAGCCGGAACTTTAGAAGTAGGAACAATAATTGCATTTATGTCATATTTTTTACAAATTACAAACTCTTTGTTTATGATGAACTGGATGTTTAATCTTTACTCTAGAGCGATGACTTCAGTAAAGAGAATTGAAGAAGTAATTTTTATGCCAATTGATGAAAATCAAATTGTTGAAGATCCAATATCGTTACCAAAAGCAAATAAAGATGTACCAGAGATAGAATTTAAGAATGTTTCATTTGCATATGAAGATACAGATTACAATTTGAAAAATATTAGCTTCAAGATATATCCTGGAGATACTTTTGCAATAATGGGAGCTACTGGTTCAGGAAAATCCACAATCATAAAACTTATACTTAGACAATATGATATTAATGAAGGACAAATCCTAATAAGAGGAATAGATATAAAAAGAATTAAACATAATGAATTAAATGCTTTATTTGGATCAGTATTTCAAAGAGATTTCTTATTCAAAGGTAGTATTAAAGAGAATATTGATTTTGGTAGAAAATTAGATGAAGATGTTTTATATAATGCTACAATAAATGCTCAAGCATATGAGTTTATAAATAGTAAGGACGATAAAATAGAGTATCCACTTTCATCAAAGGGAGTAAATCTTTCTGGTGGTCAAAAGCAAAGAATACTATTGTCTAGAGCATTTGCAGATAATCCAGAAGTTTTAATTCTTGATGATTCCTCATCCGCACTTGATTTTGCGACAGAATCAAAATTAAGAAATGCATTAGATAGTAATTTTAGAGAATCAACTACAATAATAATTGCTCAAAGAATTTCATCGGTATTATCAGCAAAAAATATTATTTTCCTTGAAAATGGAGAAATTGATGCTATGGGAAATCATGAATATATGCTAGAACATTCAAAAGCTTATAGGGAAATAGCTGAAATGCAATTGGGGAACTCTACAGAGGAGGTTTTATATGAATAATACAAAGACAAATGAACATCAAGAAAAAAATTATTCAAAAATTGCAAAAAAATTATTTTCCTATATTTTAGTTGAATGGAAATGGTTTTTATTAGCTATAGTGCTTGTAGTAAGCTCTAACCTTTTAGTACTTTGGGGGCCAAGATATTCTGGAGCTGCAATAGACACATTAACAAAATCAGAAATAGATTTTAATGAAACTTATAAAAATGTTTATTTAATGCTATTTGCATATCTAGGTTCATCTGTATTAACATATATTTCTACAAGAGTAATGATTAGGGTTTCTGAAAAAGTTATTCTAAATATGAGACAAGATACTTTTGAAAAAATAGTGGATGTACCAATAAAATATATAGATACTCATCAAGCTGGGGATTTGGTTTCAAGAATTTCATATGATTTAGAACTTGTAAATAGAGCTATATCAGACAATATAGTAAGTATTGTGGCAGCGTTAATATCAGTTTTAGGGTCATTTTCAATGATGATGTCAATATCACCATCATTATCATTAATTTTCTTAATAATCATACCTATAATTATATTATTTACAAGATATAGAATTAAGAAGACAAGACCATTATTTTCACTTCGTTCAAGAAAATTGGGTGAAATGAATGGTTATGTAGAGGAGATTTTAAATGGCCAGAAAACTATACAAGCTTATGAAAAAGAAGAATATTTTTCAAATGAATTTTGGTTAAGAAATAGCACGAGTATAGATGCGTATTATAAAGCAGACTATCAAGCTTCTATAAATTTTCCAACTATGGGTTTTTTGACAAATATTTCGATTGCACTTGTATCAATATTTGGATCTTTAATGTATTTAGATGGAGCATTTTCTTTAGGATTTTTATCCTCATTTATTCTATATGCAAGACAATTTTCATTTCCAATAAATCAAATTGCAGGTGTTGTAGCAGAAGTTCAATCAGCTCTTTCAGCTGCAAATAGAGTTTTTGCTCTTCTTGAACAAGATAATGAAAAACCAGATTCTAAAGAAGCTATTTCCTTAGAAGATGTTAAAGGAAAAGTTGAATTTAAGAATGTATCATTTGGATATGATGATGATAATATGGTAATTAAAGATTTTAATTATGTAGCAGATCCAGGGACACTTACTGCTATAGTTGGACAAACTGGTGCAGGTAAGACAACTTTAATTAATCTTCTTATGAGATTTTATGATCCACAAGAAGGAGATATTTTAATAGATGATATTCCATATAAAAACATTAAAAGAAAGTCTCAAAGGTCTGCATTTGCAATGGTTTTACAAGATGCATGGCTGTTTAAAGGGACAATTAAAGAAAATATAGTTTATGGTAAGCCAGATGCTAGTATGGAGGAAATTAAAAAGGCAGCAAAATCAGCTCATATTGATCATTTTATTGAAATTCAAAAGGATGGATATGATACTATTCTTGATGAAGATGCTGAAAATCTCTCACAGGGACAAAAACAATTGATGACAATTGCAAGAGCAATGATTTTGAATCGTCCTATGCTTATATTAGATGAAGCTACATCAAATGTTGATAGTAGAACAGAGATACAAATTCAAGATGCAATGAATAAGCTTATGGAAGGTAAAACTTCATTTGTAATAGCACATAGACTTTCAACTATTAAAAATGCCGATAATATTTTATTATTATCAAATGGTGAAGTTATAGAGCAAGGAAACCATGAAGAATTGCTTGCTAAAAAAGGAGAATATTATAAATTATATACGTCACAATTTATTAGTGATGAAAAATAGAGAAAGGTATATCTTTTCTCTATTTTCATATATTTATATATCTTTTCTTTTTTGATATAATATCAGATATTAATAGTGTTTTATAATATTACCAATGAGAGGATATTATGAAAGATAAAAAACAAAACGAAAAAAAACAATTTGAACAATTTAAAAGAAAAAGACATCTAATAAAACCTATATTATTGGTAACATTATTGATTATTTTGCAAATGGTTTTTTTTGTATATCTATATAATTCATTAAAAGAATATGTAAATATATATAATTGGAGTAGTACGGGGATCGTTTTAATAGCAATTATTTATATAATAAACATGGATCAGCCGATTGATTATAGAGTCGCTTGGATGATACCAATTACAGTATTTCCTTTATTTGGTATACTTTTATATTTATTATTAGAAATTTTACCAGGACCTAAGGGACTTGCAAAAAGACTTCAAGATATTAAATATAAAAATATGAAATATCTGTACCAAGATGAAAGTATAAAAAAAGAAATTAAAACTAAAGGTTTTATTGATTATGGACTTGAAAAATATTTATATGAGACTGCAGGTTATCCGATCTACAAAAACACAAAAGCTAAATACTTTAGTTCAGGAGAAGAGTATTATAGTCATTTAATCGAAGATTTAAAGAAGGCTGAACAATTTATATTTATTGAATTCTTCATTGTTCGAGAAGGTATCATGCTAGAAAGTATAGTTGAAATATTAGCTTCAAAAGTAAAAGAAGGTGTTGTAGTTAAATTTATGTATGATGGTACAAATGATTATACTTTAGATCCAGATTATAAAAGTTATTTAGAAAGTCTTGGAATAGAAGTTGAAGTATTTGCTGCAGTTAAGCCTATTTTATCAACGTATCATAATAATAGAGATCATAGAAAGATAGTATCTATTGACAATAAAATTGGATATACAGGTGGAATTAATCTAGCAGATGAATATATAAACAAAACTGAAAGATTTGGTCATTGGAAAGATAATGGAATTAGAATCGAAGGGGAAGCAGTTAAGAATTTAACTGTAATGTTTTTAAATCTATGGGAATTATCAAGTAAAAAAGTAATTGAAATATCCCAATATATTTCTAATAAGCATAGTGTATTTGAAGATGAAGCTTTGATTCAACCTTTTGATGATTCACCAAATGATAATGAATCTGTAGGGGAAAACACATATGTTGGAATTTTAAACCAAGCTAAAGATTACGTATATATAATGACTCCATATCTAATACTTAGCGAAAAGATTAGAGATGCAATAATATTTGCTTCAAAACGTGGAGTAGATGTTAGAATTTTAATGCCAGGAATTCCTGATAAAAAAATTCCTTTTAATATGGGGAGATCATATTATGAGAATTTACTTAAAAATGGAGTTAAAATATATGAATATTCTCCAGGCTTTTTACATTCTAAAGCGATAGTTACAGACGATATATCATCCGTTGTTGGAACTATCAATCTAGACTTTAGATCTTTACATTTACATTATGAAAATGGAATTTTAATTCATGATAGAAATTTTGCTTTAGATTTAAAAAATGATGTTTTACAAACCGTTGAATTGTCTAGAGAGATGACAGTAAAATCTTATAGAGAATTAAATGTTTTCTATAGATTAATAGGTAAAGCTTTAAGATTAATAGCACCTTTAATGTAATAAAAAAGGAGAAAAAATGAAAACAATTCTATACAATATGATTAGAATTATAGATGGAGAGAATGTTGTAGTTTTAGATAAAAATATAAATATTGGTTGGGAAGGTTTAACATTTCCTGGGGGAAAACTAGAACCAAATGAATCAATTTATGAATCTACTGTAAGGGAGGCTAAGGAAGAAACAAATCTAGATGTAAAAAATCTTCAATTTAATGGAATAATACATTGGATAGAAGAAGATGTTAGATTGACAGGTTTTCTATATACTACAGAAGATTTTTCAGGAGAACTAGTTGAAGAGAATATTGAAGGAAGATTATTCTTCAATAATTATGAAAATTTAAAGACAATGCCAAATCTTAGTGATTCCATGAATTATATATTTGATATTTATGATGGAAAATATTTTGAAATAGTTTTATTTTACGAAAATGGTAAACGAATTGACGAGAAAAGTCTATTTTTAAAGAATTTCTCCTAGAGTATTAAGATAATACTAAAGAAGTTTTTAATTTAATATTATATGTGAGCAGATATTTTATATCTGCTTTTTTTATATAAAATTCATATATTTAAAAATATATTTCATATTCATTTCATAAATCTCTTGTATTATATTTTTGAATCGATTTCTTAAATAATATTGTTTAAGAAAAATTTTCGTCATAGAACATAATTAATTATGTTTAGATGTAGAAGGGAGATATAAAGGTGATAAAAAATGCTATAGCATATATTACAAGAAAAAAGAATAGAACTTTTATTATTTTTATAATATTAACAATAGTTCTTTCGTGCTTGTATTCTTGTTTAACAATAATGAAATCAAGCAATGAAATAGAAAATTCTTTATATGAAAATTCTAATTCTTCAATATCAATAACAAAAAAAGATGGTGGATATTTTAATATTAATCAATTTAAAGATATTGAAAAGATAGAAGAGATTAAAGAGAAAATAATTCAATATGATGGATTAGCAAAACCGAAAGATGCTAAAGTAGTAAAGGGAGAGCAGAGGATTAGTAGAGAAGACTTGTCTGATGACCTTAGTAATGTTCTTTCACTAGAAGCTACAAATAATACTAAAAGAAATATTTTATTTAGTAGTGGAGTATTTACTATTAAAGAAGGAAAAAATATAGAAGAAAATGATAAAAACTCAATTTTTGTGCTTGAAGAATTTGCCAAACAAAACAAGCTAAAATTGGGTGATGAGCTTGATCTTGAATTACTAGATATGGAGAATAATGGAAAAGTTAAAAATCATAAATTCAAAATTATAGGAATTTTTTCTGGTAAAAAACAAGAAACATATATAGGATTGTCTTCTGACTTTAGTGAAAATATGGTATTTGCAGATTACTCAACAAGTCAACAGATATTAAATAAGACAGAAAATAATCAAATTGCAAATAAAATCTTAATGTATTCTAATAGTGCAGAATCCACAGATTTAGCATTAAACAAATGTATTTGTTTCTTCGTTAATATTAATTAAGAAACCAAAAGAAATATTATCAAAAATAAGTTAGGAGAAATTAATGGATATATTAGAAATAAAAAATGTAGGATATAGTTATGCTAACTCTAAAGAAAAAGTTTTGTCAGGAGTAAATCAAAATTTTGAACTTGGAAAGTTTTATGAATAGTAGGGAAGTCAGGAACAGGGAAATCTACACTACTTTCTTTACTTGCTGGACTTGATAAACCTCAAACTGGAAAGATATTGTTTAAGAATGAAGATATAGAAAAAAAAGGATATAGCAATCATAGAAAAAACAATATATCTCTAGTATTCCAAAACTATAATTTAATTGATTATTTATCACCGATTGAAAATATAAGATTAGTAAATAAGTCAGCAGATGAAAGTATATTATTTGAATTAGGTTTAGATCAAAAACAAATAAAAAGAAATGTTATGAAACTATCTGGTGGACAGCAACAAAGAGTAGCTATTGCTAGAGCTTTAGTTTCAGATGCGCCAATAATTTTAGCAGATGAGCCTACTGGTAATCTTGATAGTGTAACTGCTGGAGAAATAATTAATATCTTAAAAACTTTAGCTAAAGATAGAAATAAATGCGTAATATTAGTAACACATAGTAAAGAAGTAGCAGATTCTGCGGATATCATTTTAGAATTAAATAGTAAAAATATGTAAAAAGAATCAACAGTGTTGCAGATTTAGTGGATCATGATATTATCGAAACTCAAGAGACACTTGCAAATCAATCTCCTGAAAGAGCTAAAAACTTCAAAAGAACAGTTATGTTAACAGGGATTAACGAGTCAGCAAAAGAAATAAAATTTATTTCCGAAGCATACAAGTTAGTAGAAGGTAAACATTTATAAAATGGAGACCAAAACAAAATTTTAATGCATAAAGATTTAGCTTCAAAAAACAATCTAAAAGTTGGAGACAAGATTAAATTAAAATCTAATTTATTTGATGCTGACAATGAAAAAGGTGCAGATGAAACAGTGGAAGTAGAAATTAAAGGTCTTTTTGACGGCCACAATAGTGGTGGTGTAAGTGCAGCACAAGAGCTATATGAAAACACATTAATTACTGATGTTCATACAGCAGCTAAGTTTTATGGAAATACTGAAGATACGCTGTATATCAAGATGCAACATTCTTTGTTAAAGGTGATAAAAATCTAGATAGCGTAATAAAAGATCTTGGAAAATTAGATATAAATTGGAGAGAAAATGAAAAATTTAAAAATATTTCCTAAAATATTTATACAAACATTCTCTATAATAGGAATAATAATTATATTAATACATACTCTAGTTTTCTTTATTTTCCCTAGAACGTATTTAGATTCAAGAAAATCTGAAATTTATAACAAAGCGAATGAAATTTCTAGAAATATGAATGGAAAAGATTTAAATTATGTGGAGAAAACTTTAGATTTATATTCTGAAACTGAGAAAGTAAAGGCTTATATAAAAGGTAATGACAAAAATGATGAAATAAAAATTTAAAATAAAGTAGATATTGATTTAGAAAGTAATAATAATTCACTGATAATTGAAGATAGAGAAATAGAACTTAGTGATGGTCAGAAAATCCATATACAATTTATTTCTACAGCTGATATGCAGAAAGAAGCAAAAGAACTAAGTTTTAAATTTCTTCCTTATTCATTATTAATATCTTTTTTATTTTCATTTATAGTTTCTTTTATTTATCACTTCATTCTATAAAAAACTTAAATAATGATGAAGAAAACTTAATTATAAATGATGTATTAGAAGATGTATAAAAAAAATACGATATATTAGCAAATCAGAAAAATATAAATATAAATAACTATCTATCAGATGAAGAAATTTATATTGGAAAGAATGCTTTAAATATAGTTTTATCGAATTTAATTGGGAACGCAGTAAAATATACAGAAATAGATGGAAATATTGATATTTGGGTAGATGAAGATTGGTTATACATTAAAAATTCATATAATAATGACTCAGATATTGATAAAGTATTTGAAAATAATTTTGATTGGAATAAAGCTAATAGTAATGGATTGGGACTCTATATAGTAAGTAATTTATTAAATAATTATGATATAGAATATAAAATTGTGCAGAATGATGAGAGTTTTGTTTTTAAAATCAAAATGTAGGATAAAAGAATAGACAAAAAATTAATAAAGCTAGTATAGAAATATAAAGATTTAGATTTAAGATCTTATACAAAATATAAGATGTTTTTGGGAATTTTTGAGAAAAATTTGAGAAAAAATAATGTAAATCATTGTAAATCAATGTATTAATATTTAAAATTAAAAAGCGGTTACTTTGGAATATACACATATGTAATGTAATATAATTCATTGTAATCGCTTAAATATTCATGGTGGAAGTGGCGAGAGTCGAACTCGCGTCCAAAGCATCTTCCGAAGAAATTTCTACATGTTTAGTTAATTTTTTTTGTTCCCGATTTAGACGTTAATTAACAAAACTTCTAAATCAGTAGCTTCATAAAATCCGTATTTAACTCAAAGCTTTGTTAAATAGGTTTCCTACTAAATAATGATACTAGTTAGTAGCCGTAGGTTCTACTAAGTAGCATAAAGCAGCTATTAAGCTGCTAAAGCGAAGTTATTATCTTCTGCGTTTAAATTTAATTTGCTATTTTTAGGAAGTATGCCCTTCCACATGCTTATTCTTGTTCCAAAACCCTGTCGAAACCAAAACACTCCCGTGTCAATATAGTATATTAATATATGACAAGATTGTCAAGATTGTGTATAATCTAATAAAATAGGAAGGTAGAATATGAATAGAAAAAATATGAAAACTATCGTTTTCTATATAAGTATAATACTTTTAATTACTGGATTATATTATATATTTGTAATAAAAAAGGATAATCCTGATAATAAAAAAAATATATCAATAGAGACGTCTTTAAATGAAACAAATGAAGAGAGTAAAGATTTAAAATCTGTAGAAACAGAAACGAATCTAGAAAATCCAGATGGTTCAAAAGTTGTTAAAAATAATAGTTACTATACTAAAGAAGATGTAGCCCTTTATTTGCATTTATATGGAGAGTTACCACCTAATTATTTAACAAAATCTAAAGCTAAAAAATTAGGCTGGGATTCGTCTAAAGGCAATCTTTGGGATGTTACAGATAAAGGTGTAATTGGAGGAGATAGATTTTCAAATCGTGAAGGTAATTTACCTGATGATAATTATTTGAAGCTGATGTAAACTATAATGGAGGCTATAGGGGAGCTGAAAGATTGGTATACACTAAGGATGGTAAAGTAATATATTATACAGGAGACCATTATGAGAGCTTTGAGATTTTATATGAATAATCATGATTGTAGATATGATATAATAAAAAATAGAAATTTATCAAGAATAAATAAAGAGGAAATATGAAAAAATTTAGTGAAATTGTGGAAATTTTAAAAGAAAATAAATTACTTGTAGACGCGTCAAATGTAGATATAGAAATCGAAGATATTAATTATGATTCTAGAAATGTTGTAAAAAATACTCTGTTTTTTTGCAAGGGAGTCCATTTTGATGTTAAATATTTGGAAGACGCAATAAATAGAGGAGCAAATTCATATATATCTGAAGAAAAATATGATTTAGATGCACCTTATATAATTGTAAATGATATTAGAAAAGCAATGTATATAGTTGCTAGATTTTTCTTTGATTATCCAGACAAAAAATTAAATTTAATAGGGGTAACTGCAACAAAAGGGAAGACAACTACAGTTACTTTAATTAAAGAATCATTAGATTTATATGCAAAAGATCATGGTGAAAAACCAGCAGGAATGATTTCTACTACTTATACTTTTGATGGGGTGAATGAATATGAATCACATTTATCAACTCCTGAATCTATTGAACTTAATAGAAATTTATACAATGCATATAATTCAGGATTAAAATATGTTGTAATAGAAGTTTCTTCACAATCATTAAAATATGATAGAGTTGATGGAATAAATTTCGATATAGCTGGAATAGTTACAATAGGTAGAGATCACATAGCTCCAAATGAACATCCAACAGTTGAAGACTATGTTGATTCTAAATTAAAACTTGCAGACATTGCTAATAAAATTGTGTACTGCAGAGATACAGATCATTTAGATAGGATAGAAAATAAATTAAAAGATATGAATGCTGTATCATTTGCCGCTGAACATCCTGCTGACTACAATATAACGAATTTAAGATTTGAAGATGGTTTCACTAAATTTACATTTGATGAAAATGATTTTGAATTAAATATGATTGGTAAATTTAATAGTGTGAATGCAGCATGTGCATTATTGGTTCTTAAACATTTTGGAATTGATTATAAATATGCTAAAGAAGTATTTAGAAATATTGTAATTCCTGGAAGAAGTAATTTACTAATATCCGAAGATGGTAAAAAAACAATATTTGTAGACTATGCTCACAATGAATTAAGTTTTACTAAAAACTTTGAAATGCTTAAAGAAAATTTCCCTGATTATAAGATAGTTACATTATTCAGTGCGAGAGGAAGTAAAGCTTTCAATAGAAGAAAAGAATCAGCTGTTGTTGTAAGTAATCATTCAGACTATATTTATTTAATTCCAATTGAACCAAATTATGAAGAATTAAGAGATATATATGATAGTTTAATCAAGAATTTCACATGGGATATTCCTTATGAAGAATTTGAAACAAGAGTGGATGGATTAGAAAAAGCATTTAGAACTTTTGGAGAAAAGACTATATTATTTATTGCTGGAAAGGGAGATGAGAGATATCAATCAGTTAAAGGTGAATATATAGAGATTGAATCTGACTTACAAGCCGCAACTAGACTTATAAATGAGTACAATAAAAATAATCCCAAAGAATAGGAATAAAAATGATTAAAATAGATGCGAAAAATATTTTATCAAAAGAAAATTTTCATAATGAAATGAAACATTTATTTAGTTTTCCAGATTATTACGGTAATAATCTGGATTCATTATGGGATTTATTGACTGAGAAAAATGAATTAAATATAGCTATTTATAATTATAAATATTTTGAGAAAAATCTTGGAGTATATGGTAATAAAATTATAGATTTATTCAAAGAATTAGAAAAGATGGAAGAATATAATATTAATTTTGTCGAAAATGAAGAAGAAATTAAATATGGTTCAAATTTAAAAGATATCACAATTAAATCAATATATAATAAAACTCCTAAAATAGATGATACTGTATATATTGCAGAAGGAGCTAGGATACTTGGAGATGTAGTTTTACATGAGAATGTAAATATTTGGTATAATGCAACACTTAGAGCTGATGAAAATCAAATTGAAATTGGTAAAAATTCCAATGTTCAAGATAATGCAGTTATCCATTTATCAGAAAATTCAAAAGTAATAATTGGAGAAAATGTTACCGTAGGGCATAGTGCTATAGTCCATGGTGCAATCATTGAAGACAATGTAATTATTGGAATGGGAGCTACAATATTAGATAATGCAGTGATAGGTAAAAATAGTATAATAGCCGCAAATGCACTTGTTTCAAAGGATAAAATTATCCCAGAAGGATCACTAGTTATAGGTGTCCCTGGAAAAGTTGTTAGAAAGCTTACTGACGAAGAAATTGGAGCTAATATAAAAAATTCTAAAAAATATGTAAATAATGCAAAGGCTAACATGAAAAACAGCTAATTTTAGCGAAAAAAAGAAACTTGACAAGAAAGATTTTAAGTTGTATTATATGTGAAATTGTATTTATAAAAACGGTTTTATTTATTACAATTTATTAACAAGTAAGAAATATAAATAAATTTGGAGGCAATATGAGTACATCAGATTTAACATTAACACTTTTAGAGAATCTTGGCGGTATGGACAATATTGAATCTGTTTCCAATTGTAATACAAGAGTTAGAGTTAATGTGAAAGATAAGAATATAATAAATAATGAAGAATTAAAGAAAATCGAAGGAGTTATTGGTGTAGTTCCATTTGGATCACAAGTTCAAATAATATTAGGACCAAGAACTTCAGAACTTGCAGATGTATTTTTAAATAAATTAAAATTAACAAATGCTAATAAATAATTGAATATTGTTTAAGAAATGCTACAAATCAATTGATTTGTGGTATTTTTTTATTTAAATCTACGAATGTAATTTTTTATATGTTTATATAAAAATAGCAAATCGTAAAGATTCGCTATAATTCTATAAATTTTATTAAATTTCAGCAGGCTTATTTTTATTTAATAAAGATTTATCTTCTCTATAAGCTCCGATAGCATTCATAAATGCTTTATTATTCTTTAATAATTTAAATACTGGAACAGATATTATCGTCATAATTATAAATTCTGAAGCCATAACTTGAATTGTCATTAACCAAAATGAACCGAATCCTGCTAAAAATGAAAGTTCATATCCTATAATAAATGAGAATACTGTAGGCCATATTGATGCAATTATTAAATTTCTACTTTTTGATATGAAATATAGAGAAATTGCAGTGTGTAATGTTCCGAATACTATATCGAACATTCCTAATGGTGACCAAAAATTAGATATAAACACTCCAAGTGTAACACCGATTGCATTTATTGGATTAAAAAATGCCAATAAATTTAGAATTTCAGAATAACGAAATTGTATAGCTCCATATGCTACGGGAGCTACGGATAAAGTTAAAGCAACATATAAAGCTGCTATAATAGCTTGTCTTGACAATTGTTCTAATGATATTTTCTTCATTTGTCCTCCTTGATTTTTTTAGTGGGTGCCAAGTAAACACTGTATATAAAATATATACTCAACTAGTATAGCTAAATAAAATATAAAGTTCAAGATTTTTGAATTTTATATTTTATAAAATCTATATATTTAACAATTTATTTAGTTAAAAATTAAATGAAAACATAATCATAAACTGATATAATAATTATGATATAACAATTGATATTTTAGAGATAAACAACTTAAAAATAGAGTTTTACTATATTTAAGATATGTAATTATTTGGTAGTTAAAATTGATTAGTTGTAAATATAAATGGAAAATTTTTAATATAGAGGAGATAACATGAAAAAATATGTAATTGGAGTAGATATTGGTGGAAGAAGTATGAAATTTGGTTTATTTACTTCTGATGGGGAATTAATAAATAAATCTAGTATTCCAACACATACTGAAAATGATGGGGAGACAATTTTATCTGATTTAGAAACACATCTAAAAAAGATGATTGAAAAATTTGAGTTGAGCGAAGAAAACCTTGAAGGAGTTGGTATAGGAATACCAGGTCCAATACTTAATAAAAGTATTGTAAAAACAGCTGTAAACCTAGGTTGGAGAGAGCCTACTCATGTAAAAGAGTATTTAGAACCAAGACTAAATGTTAAAATTTTAGTTGAAAATGATGCAAATGTTGCTGCACTTGGAGAATTATGGAAAGGCGCAGGAGAATATGTAAATAATTTGGTGATGATTACACTTGGTACAGGAGTTGGGGGTGGAATAGTTATTGATGGGAAAATTGTTTCTGGGACAACCGGTTCAGGTGGTGAAGTTGGACATATGCCAATGTTAGAAAATCCAATGCAAAGAAAGTGCGCCTGCGGAGGTGATAGATGTTTAGAACTTGTAGCTTCAGCAACTGGACTAGAACACAGTGCTACAAATTATCTTTTTGAACATGATGATAGTTCAAAATTGAGAGAAGTAGACAATATTGATGCAAGAGTTATATTTGAATATGCACAAGAGGGTGATAAAGTAGCCGAAGTTATAGTTGATGATTATGCAAATCATTTAGCAAGGGGACTCGGTATACTTTCTGCAATAGTAGATCCAGAAATGTTTGTAATAGGCGGTGGAGTATCTAATGCAGGAGATTATTTATTAGATAAGGTTAAAGCTGCTTATAAAGATGTTGCTTTTTCAGTAACAAGAGATGTAATTTTCAAGATTGCAGAATTAGGTAATGATGCAGGAATGTATGGGGCAGCTAAATTAATGATTAGTTAGGAATTTATATGAAGCTTATACTTTCAAGACATTTAGAAAAGAATAAGGAAGTTTTTTATAACTCTATAAGAGAAAAATTAAATAATAATGAAATGGTATATATCATAGTTCCAGAACAATTTACTTTAGGAACTGAGATAGAAGCCTATGACAAATTAAATATTGAATCTACATTTAATTTAAGAATTAAAAGTTTTAAGTCGATTATAAAAGAAATATTACACAAGAATGGTGGAAGAGGATATAAGTTTATATCTGATTCCACTAAATTTATAATATTGCAATCTGTACTTTTACAGAATAAAAACGAATTAAATGTGTTCAATAAAAATATATATGATAAAGAATTTGTCAATATTTTATTAAACTTCATAGATGAAATGAATAAAAATGATTATGGTATTGATGAAATCCAAAAGATAATTGAGTTAGGAAATATCTCTAAAGAATTGAAAAATAAACTTTCAGATGTATTAATATTATTGAAATCATATACCCAATTACTTATAAATTCTAATTTTTCTGTTGAATCAATGGAAGATATTGCAATAAAAAATATAAGAAATATGGAATATTTTAGGGATATTAATTTTTATGTATACAGATTTCATGATATGTCTAGGAAAGAATTAAAAATTCTATCGGAGATAGATAAAATTTCTAAACAGACCATTTTAAATATCAGCATCGATGATAGATTAATCATGTCTAAAAATGGTAAATTTGAAGATTATTTAGTAAAAGATAGTGATGTATTTTCTATTTCAGAAAAATTTATTCAAAGTTTACAAAGAGATGAGTTTGAAAATCATATAGAATTCATCTCTAACAACAAAAAAAATGATGATTGTAATGATATAGAAAAGTTTTTAGACAATGTATTTTCATTTGACTCGGATGAAGTTTCAAAAAAATTTGAAAAACATTATGACAGACTTTCTAATATTTCACTTAGAAGAACTAAAAATACAGAGGAAGAAGTTGAAAATATAGTTATTGAAATCAATAAATTTATAAGAGAAGGAAATAGATTTAATGACATTGCTATATTAATCACAAACTCACAGGAATACTATCCAATTATTAAACGTCTATTTCAACTTAATGATATACCATTCTTCCTTGATGAAAATAGATCCTTGCTTGATAATGCCATGATAAAAAATATTAAAGCAGGAATTTCATTGTTAGATTCAAAATTATCTTCAATATCAATAATAGATTTTCTTAAATATTCATTTTTATCAATTGAAGAAGAAAAAATTGAAGCTTTTCAATCATTTATTGAAAGAAGAAGAATTTCAGGAAGTATGATATTTGACGATAAATATTTCCAAAAACAAAAAAGAAAAGAAAATAATACAAGATATGAAAAAGAAGATGATATAAAACTAGAACAAGTTAAAGAAGTATTAAATTTATTAAGAGAAATAATACTGGGAATTCCAGGATTAAAAGATATAATCATTAAAGATAATAAACTAGATATGAAGGACTATGTTAAATATGTTTATGCATTATTAACAAATGAATATCTAACAAATGGTTATGAAGAATATAAGGAAAATATCAATTTTGAAAATAAAGAAGAATTGATTGAAGAAAATAAAATAATTTGGGAAAGATTTGTAGATACTCTTGATGAATTATATAATGTGGAATTTGGAGAAAGTTTTAATTTAAATATATTGTCAGATATACTTTTTGCATCGATTGATAATTTTAAAGTTGGGATAATTCCACCTAGTAGGGACCAGATTATAATTGGAGATTCTTTAAGATCAAGATTTAATAAAGTTAAGAAATTATTTGTATTGGGAATGTCAAATCTATATTATCCAATAACAACTGAAAGATCAGATTTATTATCAGATGAAGAAAAAGAAGAGTTAATAAATTTGGATAGTGAAATTTTTACTAAAAACATTGATATTACTAGTATTAAAGAAATTAAGAATAGTAATAATTTACTATCATTTTATGAATTACTTTACACTAGTGATAAATATATTGATTTTAGTTATAGTTTGATAAATAGCTCAAATGAAGGGATGAATAGTGCTTCTTTAGTTGATAGTATAAAAGCGGTAATTAAAGAAGAAAATATATATGAAAAAGATATTGACGAGAATGATTATATCTACTCTAAAACAATATTACAAAAATATGTACCTCATAAATTAAGACAGTCAAAACAAGGATTATTAAAAGAAAAAGAAGAAAAAGATATTCAATATTTAATTTCAGAAATAAAATCTAATAAAGATAATTTTACAAATATCATAAATGCTATCGAATTAACAAAATCGGATTATACAAGGAAAAAGCTTAGCAAAGATACCGTAGATATGATTTTTAATACAAATAAATTTTCTGTAAGTCAATTAGAAGAATTTAATTCTAATCCATATGATCATTTTATCAAATATGGATTAAAACCTAGAGAACATAATACTTATGATATATCAGCTTTAGATATTGGTAATGTACTTCATAATTACATGAAGGACTATTTTGAAAATAGATATTTAAAATCAATTGAAAAAGAATCAAAAGAAATATTTTATGAAGCTATAAATGATACAATTGATGATTTCAAAATTGAAGATGATAAGAATCAATTCTTTATAAATCAAATGGAGAGAAATGCAAATCAATATTCTAAAATAATTGATAGACAATTATCCTTAACTCATGTAGATGATTTTATGCTAGAAAAAGAATATCGTAAGAGAAAATCACAAAATGATGATGTTATAGATGCTATAGAAGTCGATATTGAAGGCAGGAAAATACTGATCGAAGGTAAAATTGATAGAATTGATGTATTCAACTTTAATGGCAGAAAATATTTTAGAATAATAGATTATAAAACAGGTAATAAAGAATTTGAAATAGGGAAAATATATGCAGGTGTAGATATGCAACTCCTTCTATATCTTAATGCTGTGTTAAATCAAAATAAAGAATCGAAGCCATTAGGAGTTTTCTATCAAAAACTAAGAGATGATTTAGATATTATTGGTATGAAACAAATAAACATAGATTCTAATAGTGACAAACTCAAGGCATACAAATTGTCAGGAATAATAAATGATGATATAGATCTTTATAATTATATAGATAGTGAAGCTTTAGATGAAAAACAATATGTAAAATCTGAACAATATAATTATGAAGGTAGAAAATCTGCATTTAAAGATAAAAATAATGTTGTTTCAGAAAAGTTTTTTGAAAATTTAATAAAGAAAAATGAGGATAATGTAATTAAATCTATTGAGCGTCTGCTGGATGGAGTTATAGATTTACAACCTTATAAATTTGGTTCATTTAAATCAGATAAATTCAGTAATTATAGGACGATTCATAAAGATGAAGGCAAGATGAGATATAGAAATCTTGAAAAATATTCATGGGATGAGATAAAAGAAAAGTTTGGAGAGTAATATGTCAAAGAAAAAAGTGAAAAAACTTAAGCCAGAACAAGCGAGAGCGTTGGATATTAGCACTATGAAAAATATTATAGTGTCTGCTCAAGCTGGAGCTGGTAAGACATTTGTACTTACCAGACGAATTATTGAGCTTATTGAAAAAGAAAGACAATTAGATAATGGAATCGATATAGATAATTTTCTTATAGTTACATTTACAAATAAAGCAGCTTTTGAAATGAAAGATCGTATTAGAAAAGCTTTATATGAAAAGCCTAAAAAAATAAAATTTGACTTAGAAGAAAAAAATATTGAAATTTCAGATAACGAATATTCTAAGATTCAAAAGTTTTATTTGGGACAATACAATAAAACGGTGAATGCACAAATTTCTACTATGCATTCATTTGGTATAAATATACTTAGAAAATATTTTTACAAGCTCGGATTAAATCCTAATTTTAAGTTATTAACAGATTCAAGACTTGAGATAATGCAATGGGAGACGATGAGTGAAGTATTTCAAGATTTATATTCAAATGAAGATTATGAGTTTCAAAGATTAGTGTCATTGTATTCTAATAAGTATGATGATAGTTCACTTATGAACATGCTATTCAATATATATAATTTTATACAATCTCAATTAAGTCCATTTGAGTGGTTAAAAGAGAATATAGATAAAATACCTAATAAAAAATATTTTGATATTGAATCAAATAAAGATGATTTTATAAAAAAATTTGTAGATAATGCAAAACTTGAAATAGATAAAAATATTGAAATAGCGAGAAAAATAATTAAATCATTAAAACAAGAGCCTGATAGTGTTTTAAAAGAAAAATATATAAATGCAATACTTTTAGATGAGGAAATAATTGATGAACTAAGTAAAGTAGTTACATATGAAGAAGTTAAAAATATTAATGATTTGAATTTTAAAAGACTTCCTATTATAAGAGCAAAATTTTTAGAGGAAAATGATATTGATATTTCTGAAAAAGAATATTTTAGTTCAAAAATTAATTCTTATAGAAAAATCATAAAAAATATGAATCTACTTGAATTTTCTCAAGAACAAGAAATTGAATTTACGATTCAAATGAGAGAGAGTTTAGATACGATTTATAGAGTTTTAGTTTTATACGATAAAAAATTAGAACAAGTAAAGAAAAATCAAAATTCACTTGATTTTAATGATATTGAACATTATCTTTTAAAATTGCTTCAAGATAAAGAAGTGGTTAAAGATATTCAAGAAAAATACAAGTATATATTTTTCGATGAATATCAAGATGCTAATAATATACAAAATGAAATTATAAATAAGATCTCAAGAGGAGATAATTTGTTTTTTGTAGGGGATATTAAGCAAAGTATATATAAGTTTAGACTTGCAGACCCTAAGATTTTCAAACAAAGATATAATGACTATAAATCTTTTACAGGACCATATGAAGCGATTGACCTTCATCACAATTTTAGATCACATGAACAATTGCTTAGATTTATAAATATGATATTTGATGAAGTAATGACTGATGATTTAGGTGATGTTGATTATAAAAATGAAGATCATGGTTTAAGAGCTGGTTTGGATGAAGATGATTATGATGAAAATATAGCAAATATTGAGATTGATTATATTATACAAGAATCAGGATCAAAAGATTATAAAGAAAATATTGATATAGATGATGAAATTTTAGAAAATAGAGCCGAAGCAGTATTTATAGCAAAGAGAATTTCAGAATTAATTAAAAATGGAAAACGAGCAGGAGATATTGCAGTAATTGCAAGATCAAGATCAATTTTAAATGAAGTAAAAGAGAATTTAATTGAATTTGATATACCATATTTTTATGAATCAAGTAAATTTTCATATGAGGATATCGAAGTAAAGTCTTTTATTGAGATATTGAAAGCTATTGACAATGATAATGATGATATTACATTATTGTCGGCTCTAACATCAAGTATTGAAAAGTTTAGTGATGAAGAACTTGCTAAAATAAGAGGTAATAATAAAGAAGATTCATTTAACTATTGTTTCTATAATTATGAGAGTAATGAAAATAAAGATGAGAAAATTTTATCTAAGATAAATTCTTATAAATCTAAAATGAAAAAATATAGAGATTTATCAAGAATAATGTCTTTAAAAGATTTTGCGTGGTATGTATTTGTTGACTCTGGATTTATGACTTATGTATTATCTAAAAATGACGGAGATAAAAAAGTTGAAGAAATAAATTTATTGATTTCAGAAATAGGGGAACTTGAGCAGCAAAGATTTTTTACACTTACATCACTTATGAAATATATAGATAGACTAACAAAAAGAAACCTAAGTGAAAGGGAACCTATAGCGAAACTATCAGAAAAAGATAATGTAGTTAGACTTATGACCATTCACAAATCAAAAGGGTTGGAGTTTGATACATTATTTGTTTGTGGGCTTGCAACAAGGTTTAACACTAGTGATTTAGTTAGTAAAGTAATACTAAATGATGAAAAAGGGATTGCTTTAAAAACTTTAAATACAGACGATTATGAATTAACAACATCAAGATTATATAATGATATAAAAGATATTAAAGCACAAGAATTATTATCCGAAGAAGTAAGGATATTATATGTAGCTTTGACAAGGGCGGTTAATAGTTTATTCTTAGTATCATCAGTAAAACAAATAAATAGTGAATATAAATCTTTTGATAAATTAAATAATTACAATAGTTGGATAAATAAAGTCTTTTACGACAAAATATTTACTGATGGTGAAGTTGATGAAAATAAATTAAAATATTTTAGAAAAAAAGAGAAAATTAATCTAGATGTAAATTTAATTCGTGATTTAGAGATATATGAGTATCTGGATAATAAGAAAAATACAAAAGATTCAGAGGAATATAAAGAAATAGAATATGATGTTAATCTATCTGATATATTTATATTTAATTATGATAGATCATTGGTTTCTGTTCCTTATAAAAAAACAGTAACTGAACTATCGGCTAAGGATGACAATACTAGCTCAGACTTAAAAGAGCCCGAAGTTCTTACGATAGAAAATATAGAATCTGAAATAGAAGATAAGAAACCAAAATTTATTCAAGAAACAAACTCCGATTCATTAGAAAAGGGGAGTTTATATCATTATTTATTTGAATTACTGCCAATTAGAGAAATGAATACTAAAGAAATAGAGGGATTTTTATTAGATTTAGTTAATAGGAGATTTATTTCACAAAAAGAATATGAATCGATTGATATTAGATATTTTGATAATTTTATTAATTCTGAATTGTTTAAACGACTCTTAAATGCGGATAAAGTATACAAAGAAAGATCATTTACTATGAAATATAAAGAAGGGAATCATGATGTTTTAGTAGATGGTCAGATTGATTTATATTTTATTGAGAACGGAAAAATCTCAATACTAGATTTTAAGTCCAATAAAAAAATCAATGAGAAAGCTTATGAAAAACAATTGAACTTATATAGGGAAGGGCTTGAAAAGGCATTTAATATGGAAGTTAAAGATATGATTATTTATTGGATAATGCATGATAAAGTTTCCTATATAAAAAGCAAAAAATAGAGACATATATATGTCTCTATTTTTTTATAAAATTATTTAAATGCTGATTCAATATCAGATATCATGGTATCTAGTGAGCTTAATCCTCCTTCAGCAAGATACCAAACACTAGGATTTAGATATATAATTCTTTCATTAATATATGCATTAGTTTTATGAATTATTTCATTATCTAAGATATCTTTTGCAAGACGAGATCCTTCAGCATTTATAGCTGAATCTCTGTCAAGAACAAAAATATAATCAGGATTCATATCTAAGATGGATTCAAAAGATACACTACTTCCATGAGTTGTAGATTCCTCTTTCATTAAATTAGTAAAACCACCATCTAAAGTAATTAGAGAAGCTCTAGCATTATTTCCAAGTAAAGAAATTTCTCCTTTTGTAACGATAGCAATTAAAGCACTTGAATCTTTAGATTTTTCTTTAATTTGATTAATTCTTTCTTCATAAGCGTTTAATTTTTCGTTTGCTATATCTTCGGCATCATATATTTTAGCTATTTCTAATATATTTTCTTTTGCAGTATTAAATGGACTTTCTGTAGAATTTATTGACATTAAGACTACTGGAGCTATTTTTGACAATTCTTCGTATTGAGAAGCTAATCTACCACTTATAAATATAATTTCTGGTTTTTGAGCTACTAATTTTTCAAGATCAACTTCTTTTAATTTACCTAAATTTACAATTTCATTATTTTCATAGTAAGCTTCTTTACCGGGTAAAGTTGAACCCTTTGATAAACCTTTTATAGAATCTCCTTTTCCTAGAGCATCTATTGTATCTAATGCTGCTAAATCTAATACAGCAACATTTGTAGGGTTTTTAGGAACTTCTACATTTATTTTTTTATTGTTTGCGTCATAAGAAGAAATAGTGACTGTTGTTTCAGTATCTTCAACAGATTCAGAATTTGTTTCATTATTAGATTCTTCTGTACTTTCTTTTGTACTTTCTTCTGATTTGCTTGTCTCTTTATTAATGTTTTCGTCATTATTATTTTGTTTTGTGCAAGCTGTTAAAATTAGTAATAAAGCTAATATGCTTAATAATATTTTTTTCATAAATCCTCCTAATAATATATTGACAGTGGTTTACCTTCAACTTCCATCATTTTAAAGTCCACGCCATATATAAATTTTAAATTTTCTTTTGTAATCACTTCATTTACATCACCACATAAAGCTATTTTTGCATCCTTAAATGCTATTATATAGTCTGAATAAAATGAAGCTAAATTAATTTCGTGTAATACTAAAACTACAGTTTTATTATATTTTTTAGCCATGTCTTTGATTAATTTCATAAGTTCAGATGCGTGATAAATATCAAGATTATTTGTAGGTTCATCAAGTAAAATATAATCTGTATCTTGACAAAGAATCATAGCTATAAATACTCTTTGTCGTTGACCACCAGATAATTCGTTTATAAATCTATCTTCTATATCTTTAATTTTCATACAATCTAGAGATTTTTCGATAAGTTCATAATCTTTTTCTTTCAATATTCCTTTAGAATGTGGAAATCTACCAAAAGATACTAAATCTTTTACAGTAATTTTTGAATTAATATTATTCGTTTGTGTTAGTATGCTAATTTTCTTTGCTAAATTATCTGATGAATAATCTAAGATATCTTTATTAGCATAATAAACATTTCCACCATCTCTTTTAATTAATCTAGATAAAAGATGCATTACAGTAGATTTACCAGCCCCATTCGGGCCAATTAGTGAAGTGACTTTCCCTTCTGGGATTTCAAAATCTACATTGTCAACAACTATATTTTTATCATATATTTTTTTTAAGTTTTTAATAATCATTACATTTTACCTTTATCTTTAACTAATAAATATAAGAAATAGAATCCACCAAAAACATTTATAAATACTGACACAGGTACTGAATATGTAAATATTCGCTCTGTTATTAACTGAGAAATTAATATTGATATTATTCCCAACAGTGTTGAGCTCAACATTAGAATATTATATTTATAAGAGTTGAATATATTTCTACTTATACTAACAACTATAATACCTAAAAAGGTAACAGGACCTACTAATGCAGTTGATATAGCTACAAGTATAGAAACTATCATCAACAATCTTTGACTTACTCTATCATAATCTACTCCCAAATTAATTGAGATGTTTTTTCCAAGTAACATTATATTTAGATTTTTAAAATCTTTTCTATAGCTAAATAATATAATAGCTACCAAAATATAGCCAATAATTATTAAATGGCTATTAATATTTGTAAAAGAGGCTACCAATGATTTTAAAAGTGAATCATATTCATTTGGATCCATTATTCTTATCATTGATTGTTGCGTTGAACTAAATAATGTGGAAATTACAGTCCCGATAAGTAATATATAAACTATATTATAATCGGTCTTCTTAAATAAATAGCTATATAAGAAAATGGAAATTATCGACATTATAATTAATACTAATGCAAAGGACATGTACTTATTTGTAATTAGAAAATGGTTTGAACCTAAAATAAATACAATGCTTGTTTGTACTAATAGATATAAGGAGTTCATACCTAACAATGAAGGAGTTATTAAATAATTACTTACTAAAGTTTGAAATACGTATGTAGAGATACTTATACAAATTGCAACCAAGATCATTGCAAACAATTTAGGCGTTCTTAATTTAAGTGCAAAGTCTATGATTTCAGGATCTATATCATAAAATAAATATAAAACCATTGATATAATTGCTAAGCAGATTAAAATGAAAATTATTCTACTATTTTTCTTAGTCATAGAGTCCAACTTTCTTTATCATTCCTAGTTTTAAAAAAGGTTTAATTTTTAGTTTTTTAAATATTAGAAATATAAAAATTATTGATCCTAAAATCCCAGAGACTAATCCTACCGGTAATTCATAAGGTTTTATAATAAGCCTTGAAATCACGTCACATGTAAGTAAATAACACATCCCTAATAAATTTACATCAAACAATGTATCCTTAATATTATCTCCTTTATAAATAGAAACAATATTAGGTATAATTAATCCTATATATGAAATGCTTCCTACTACTACAACAGTTGATGCAGTTAATACTGAAGATATAATTAATCCTAAAGTGAGGATTTTGTTATAGGATACACCTAAATTGCTTGCCATAGCTCTTCCCATACTTACAATATTGAAATGGTTAGCAAATATAATGGAAATCACAAACAAAGGTAATGTAATCATTAATATTTCATACCTACCACGTAAAATTAGAGAAAAACTACCGATTAGCCATGTAGATATTGCTTGTGAGAATTCATATTTATAAGAAAGGAATGATGTAATTCCGGATATTATAAAGCTAAACATAATTCCAACCAATGGTACCATTACTTTATTTCTGAAATTCATTTTATTTACAAAATATACAAATACAAGTGTACCAATTATTGAAAATGTGAATGAAAATATAGATTTGAAAAGTAATGATGAATTAGGTAAAAATACTAGTGATATCGCGATGCCTAGTTGAGAAGAAGAAATTGTTGCTCCAGTTGATGGAGAAACAAAATTATTCATAGTCAATTTCTGCATCATTAAACCAGCTGTAGATAATGCCATGGCAGTCAATAATACAGTTATTAATCTAGGTAGTCGAGAAATCAAAAGCGTTTCTAAATTTTCGCTATTATTAAATAAATCTATTAAATTAAAATTTATTGCCCCAATAAATAGGGAAAATATACTTAAAATTATTAAATATATTATAGATATTCTTCTTAAATTCACGATAACTCCTTACAATAACTTAGTATAAAATATTTTATAAATGCAGTCAATGCAATGCTTCATAAAAAGTTGAGTAAATTAGTCAGGATTAACAAAAGCAAGATAAATAGAGTTTTAACAAAGGTTTCAAATGTTAAAAAAAATTAATAAAGAGAATTCGTATATAAATTTTAAAACTACATAAGAATTATAAAATTTACTTCTATGATATAATTATCTGAGGAGTTATTATGAATGAAAAAAAATATACAACAAAAGAATTAATTTTAAGATTTATACCTTATTATGGGAATTATAAATTCCTTTTTTTGACAGATATGATTGCGGCAATGCTAACAATAGTTTCAGAAATATCATTGCCGCTTATTATAAGATCTATTACTAATAGAGCATCTAATGACATATCTTCACTAAGTATGAATTTTATCATTTACATGGGAATATTGTTTATTATATTGAAGGCTGTTGAAATATTTGCAACTTTCTATATGCAGAAATATGGCCATATAATGGGAGCTAGCATTGAAAGGGATATGAGAAAAACAGTATTTTCACATATACAATATCTAAGTGATGAATTTTATGCTAAAAATAAAATAGGAAATTTATTGTCAAGAGTTACAAATGACTTATTTGAAGTTACAGAATTTGCACATCATTGTCCAGAAGAATTCTTAGTAGCAACAGTAAAAGTCATAATCACTTTTACAATACTTGCAAATATAAATATTGTATTGACCTTGATAATATTTACTATGTTACCTTTAATGTTATTATTTACGAACAAGACTAGAAAGAGAATTAGAAATACTCAGATGGCACAAAGACATCAGATTGGTGAAATAAACTCAAGTATTGAAGATTCACTTTTAGGAATAAAAGTAATAAGATCTTTTGCAAATGAGGATATAGAAATAGAACAATTTGATCAAGGTAATAAAAAGTTTTTAGGAATAAAAAAAGAGTTCTACCAAGCAATGGCTGAATTCACAGCTACAACAAAAGTTTTAGATGCATTAATGTATCTTACGGTTGTAATTTTAGGTGGATATTTGATGATAAAAGAGAAAATCAACTCTGGTGATTTTATTCTATATATTATGTACACAACTACATTATTAGCATCTGTATCAAGACTGATTAATTTCATTGAAGTATTCGAAAAAGGGATTTCTGGTATAGAAAGATACTTAGACATAATGGATGTTGAACCAAGTATTAAAAACTCAGAAAATCCTATAAAATTAACACAAACCGAAGGTAATATTAGATTTGATAATGTAAGATTTTCATATGAGTCTGATGAAGAAAATCAAGATTCAAATAAAGATGTATTATCCAATATAAATCTTTCTATCAAATCAGGAAGCAAAATCGCACTTGTTGGTCCATCTGGTGGTGGGAAAACTACTTTAACTAATTTAATACCAAGATTTTATGATATAGATTCTGGAAGTATAACAATAGATGGCATAGATGTTAGAGATATTGAGTTAAAATCTTTAAGGAATAATATTGGTATAGTACAACAAGACGTATACTTATTTAGTGGAAGTGTTTATGAAAATATTTTATATGGAAATATGGATGCGACTTATGAAGATGTTGTAAATGCTGCAAAAATGGCTGGAGCTTTAGAATTTATTGAAAATCTACCTTATGGATTTGATACTTATGTAGGTGAAAGAGGAGTAATGCTTTCTGGTGGACAAAAACAACGAATCAGCATTGCGAGAGTATTTTTAAAAAATCCACCTATACTTATACTGGATGAAGCAACATCTGCTCTCGATAATAAAAGTGAACAAATTGTTCAAGAATCACTTAGTTTATTATCAAAGGGTAGAACAACAATTACAATTGCGCATAGATTGACAACCATTATTAACTCTGATGAGATTATTGTTTTAACAGAAGAAGGAATAAAAGAACGTGGTACTCATAGAGAGTTATTAGAAAGAAAAGGTGAATATTACAATCTTTATAATAGAGTTGAAAATCATATAATGGGGTAAATATGAGAAGATTATGGGGAAATATAGTATATGGATTTGCTAAATTCGTAGAGTTATTGTACAAATTTATAATTATTGTTGCAGAATTTATTGTAGATGGTGCCGATTATTTAAAAAACATATTAGCACCAATTATTATACTAATGTTTATAGGGGTTTTTATATTTCCACCTTTATTACTATTTTTATTAACAGGGGTTGGACTTAGTATAATAACTATACTTATCATTCTATTTGTAATTTCATTTTTAGGTAGAGCAGGATTAATGAGTTTTTATAGAATAAATTATTCACATATTCATTTTTTATATGATTATGCTGCATATTTTAAAGATGAAACACAAGGGTATAAAAATGTAAATTACTACAAAGAAGAATATGATAGGAAACAACAAGAAAAATTTGAAGAGGAGTTAAGAAGAGAAGAAGAGAGAAGACGACAAAGACAAAAGGCGCAAGAAGAAACATGGAGAAGATTTTTCGAAGAAAACTTTTCTAATTATGGTCAAGGTAACTATCAAGGTGGATATCAAGGTAGCTATCAAAGTCAAGGTGGATATAATCAGAATCCTTTTACAAGTTTTAAAACACAATACGAAAATGCTTGTGATGTACTTGGCGTTCCGCATAATGCCGACTATAATACAATAAAATCTGCATATAGAAAACTTGCTAAGAAATATCACCCAGATATAAGTAAAGAAAATAATGCGGATGAAATGTTTAAGAAAATAAACAATGCGTTTGACTTTCTTTCAGAAGAGAATGTAAGAAGATACAATAGTTTATAGGAGAAAAATATGATTAAATCATATATTGAAAAACAAGAAAATGAAAAAGAAATATTTTTAGCTGGTGGTTGCTTTTGGGGAACACAAGCATATTTTAATCAGATAAAAGGGATTATAAAAACAGAAGTAGGTTATGCAAATGGAATTGGTGAAAATCCAACCTACAAACAAGTTTGCACAGGTGCTACAGGATATGCAGAATCTGTACGAATTATTTATAATCCTGAGGAAATTAATCTGTATCAGATTTTAGAACATTATTTTAGAACTATTGATCCAACATCTTTAAATAAACAGGGTGGCGATATTGGTACTCAATATAGAACAGGAATATATACAACTAATTTAGATGATAGACAATTTGTTCAAGATTTTATTACATTAGTTAAAAACAATTATAGTAAAGAAATAGTAGTAGAAGATAAATTATTAAAAAATTATTATGCTGCAGAAGAATATCATCAAAATTATTTAGAAAAAAATCCAGGTGGTTATTGTCATGTTGATCTTTCATTGGCAAATAAAGATACAGAAATATTAAGATATAAAAAGCCTTCTGATGAAGAAATGGTGAGAAATTTAACTGAAGAACAATATGAAATCACACAAAATAGTGCGACAGAAAGACCTTTCTCAAGTGAATATAACAATTTGTATGATAAAGGGATTTATGTAGATATTGTGACTGGACAGCCTTTGTTTGCATCTACAGATAAATTTGATGCTGGCTGTGGATGGCCATCATTTAGCAAACCTATTGAAGATAACGGTGTAAATTATTTTGAAGATAAAACTATTGCTAATAGAAGAAGAGTTGAAGTTAAATCAAAATCGGGAGATACACATTTAGGTCATGTATTTAATGATGGACCTGAAGAACTTGGAGGACTTAGATATTGTATAAATGGAGCGAGCCTAAGATTCATTCCTTTAGAAAAAATGGATGAAGAAGGATATGGGAAATATAAAGATATTGTGGAGTAGAATTTGCTAAGAAAAAAAAGAGCAGATAATAAAAATAGAATAAATAGTAAAAGATCTGTTAATTATGGATCACACAATCAAGCATCTAAAAGAAGAGAGATGATTATAAAAAAACGTAAGAAAAACAGAAGAATTACACTGTTAATTTTGTTTATTGTAATAGTATCATTTTCATTATTTATTTATTTGAGTAGAAAAAAAACTAAGAATTTAAAAGATACTTCCGCTATAGGAAGATATTATACGGATTCTGGTTATAGTGATAAGTATAATCAGTTTAATGATAATCTATATTATAAGAAGTATTACCATGAATCTGGTAAGTATCAATTAGTAGATAATACTAGTTGGGAAATAAAAAATAAATATAATGGAAGCTACGAATATTATTTATGGGATAAACTTCAATTGTATTTAGATGAAAATGATTTAAGTCAGGATGATTTTAGTCTATCTATTAAACAAGGTGATGATTATATTCTTTCATTAAATAGTAATGAAGAATATAATGTAGATATAATCGAAATCTCATATTTATTAATGATTAGAGATAATATAGAAAGTAATATCATTAATCTAGAAGATTCGATTGCATTGGTAAGTTCAGATTTACAAAATGGTTCCAATATATATTCTAAAAACGCTATTGGAAGTGAGTTTAATATAGAAAAAATTATAAGAGAAACTATTGAATTAAAAGATTTAGCAGCAAGAAATATGCTTAATAGATATTTAATAAGTAAAAATATAAGTCTAGAAAATTATTTAAATGGAAAATTAGGAAAATTAAATACTGAAAAGTATACAACTACAGATATGATTAAATTGATTGAGTTATATGACACGAGTAACTCAATTATAAATTCTCTATTTAGTAATATCTTTAATAACAGTGATGATTTATTTACTAATTCTATATATAGTAGTGTAGGAAATATAAATAAATCTATTAACGATAAAGAGTTAAAATATGAAATGGGTATTGTAAATTCCGATACCAAATTTTATTACTCAATCTATTCAACTGTATTATCACAAAAACAAATTCAAGAAATAGGAGATATAGTCAATAGAACAGTGAGCGAAATAAACCTAATAAGAAGCGTACAAAATTAATTTGCAAATAAAAAAGAAATATATTATAATGAAATTCCTAGCATCGCTAGGAGTTTTATGTTTTAAAACAAAATAGTTGACAAACATAAAAATAATTGTTATTATATAAAAGTTGCTGATAAAAAGCGATTTAAGAGCTTGAAAAAAATAATAAAAAAATAATTAAAAAAAAGCTTGACAAAGTTTTTAATCGGTGGTAATATATATAAGTCGTCACAAAAAGGAAACTTAAAAAGGCGACCAATAAAGAACCTAAACAACAAAATATGTCAAAACTTTTGAGTTGAATAATTTCAAAAAAATAAGCTAGATTAAACTTTTATTTGAGAGTTTGATCCTGGCTCAGGACGAACGCTGGCGGCGTGCTTAACACATGCAAGTTGAACGTGATTTTA
>JAEZZN010000034.1 GCA_023418535.1 Bacillota bacterium
TAAGAAAAATATTGGTTTTATTAATGGTATTTTCATTACTGCTCCCAAATGCGAGATATATTAAAGCGCAGGAGTTTGAAGGACAAAATTCAACAGAATTAATTTCTAAGACAAATCCTAATATACAAAAATATATTAAAGATAAAAGTGGAAAGACTTGGACATTAAATGATGAGACAAAATTTTTAATTTTACATAATAGCAGAAATAATTCAAGCACAACTTTAAAGGATATTGTAAAATTAGCTAATTCAGAATTATTGGAAAAAGAATTAACAACTAAACCTTTAAGGATGATTTTAGGTACAGAAGAAAGTGTAGATAACAACACAATAAGTATGAATATAGATGAAAGTTTGAATATAAATTCTGATAGCAATGAGGCATATAAAATTGTTATAAAGGATGGAATTGTTAAAGTTACCGGAAAATCTGAAAGAGCAATACTTTATGCACTAAGAAGTATTCAAAACTTATCTCAAACTATAGGTGAATTACCAGAAGGTGTTATAGAAGATTATCCAAATGTAGAAGAAAGAAGAATTCATTTAGATATGGGAAGAAAATATTTCTCCAAAGAATGGATTATGCAACTTATAAGAGAAATGTCTTATATGAAATTAAATGCACTTCAACTACATTTTTCAGAAAATAAAGGATTTAGAATTGAAAGTGAAGTAGATCCAGAGATTGTATCAGATGAGCATTTAACAAAAGATGAAGTTAGAGAAATTATAAAAGAAGCGAACAAATATGAAGTTGAGATAATACCTTCATTTGATACACCTGGTCATGTGGACCATATATTAAAAGTACATCCTGAATATGGACAAGTAGATATTTATGGAAATCATTACAAATCAGGGCTAGATGTTACTAATCCTAAAGCTGTGGAATATATCAAATCACTATATACAGAATATATGGAATTGTTTGAAGGATCAAAACATTTCCATATAGGAGCTGATGAGTATATGGAATTTGATAGACCACCATTTACTACTAATTATAAAAAAGTACTAGATGATTATGCAAAAGAAAATTTAGGGCCACAATATATATGGAAAGATACATTAGCAAATTATATAAATGAAATTGCAGAACATGTGTATAAGGGTGGATTTATACCTAGAGTTTGGAATGATGGTCTTTATTATGGAGAGCATTCTTATTATGAATCTCCACAAAAGGTTAAAATGCATAACTATATAGGTGTAGATTTCTGGTCAACAATGCCATGGAACAGATCTATCGCTTCTTTAAAAACAATATTAGATAGAGGTCATGATTCCATATATAATATACATTCAGGATTTTTCTATTATGTTTTAAGACCTCAAAAACCAAATGATGGAAGAAATCAAGCTAGTTTTGACCATTTGAATGCAGATAGAAGAATATATGATCAGTGGACACCTGGAAACTTCCCAGAAACAAAAGTTGATGATAATTCAGAATTTATCAAGGGGGCATCACTTGCTATTTGGTGTGATATTCCAGACTTAATTGGTGAAGATCAAGTTGCTAAAGATATTTATAATGAAATGAGAGCTTTAGCTACAAAATCTTGGAATACAAGCAGTAATTCAATACAAAGTTTTGATGAATTTAAAAATGTATATGAACAATTAGGACATGTTGCTGGATACGAAAAAGGTTCAAAATTACCAGAAGTAGGCGAGTTTGAAACTAATAAAGATATATCTAAAATCACAGTTTATTATAGAAATGAAGAAGGTGAAGATTTATTAGAAAAAGATGAGTATTATGGTAGTTTTGATAAGGAAGTAACTATTAATTCAAAAGATGTATATGGATACAAAGTTATTGGAGATGAAAGTGTAAAAGAAAAATTCGGTAAAGAAAATAAAGAATATATTTTTGTATATGCACGTCATACTGATAAGACAAAACTAGAAGAAGAATTAAATAGTGAATTAAATGAAAATGACTATTTACCAGATACATTTGTAGAATATAGTCAAAAATATAAAGAAGCTAAAAATGTATTAGAAAATGACAAAGCAACACAAACTGAAGTAGATAAAGTATATGAAGAATTAATAGAAGCAAAAAATAATTTAATACCTATATTGGCATATCCATTATATGTAGAAGCTACTTATCCACTGAATGAAAAAGAATATATTAGTGGTTATCCTGAATATAGAAATAAATTAGATGAAATAAGAAATGGCATTAAGGGACACGATGTTTCAAAAGAAACTATTGATAATTATATAGAAGAGCTTAATGAAGCGAAAAATAATTTAGCAAAAAGAAATGAAAATACGCCTCTTATTTCAGCTAATAAATCATATTATAAAAACTTTAATTATGTAAATATGATTGATGGAAATTTGAATACTAAGACATGGTTTGATGGAAATCAAACGAAAGGTGATACTGTCAATTTTACATTTAATAATCCGGTAAAATTAAAATCAGTAAGAATAGTTCAACCTGATGATGTTGGAGCTGATGCTTTAAGCAATGCAGATGTAGAGATAACAGTTGATGGTTCTAATTGGGAAAAAGTAGATACTATAAAACCGAATGAATTGGATAAAACAATAAATTTAGATGAAAAATTAGTTAAAGCGGTTAGAATAAAAATTACCGAAAGCAGAAAATACTGGTATCAAATTTCAGAAGTAATATTTAATATTGTTGAAGAAAATGCAGATGATCCAGCTGCTAAATTCTTAGAGGAATCTAAAAATATATCTCTAGAAGGAAAAACTATAGAATCAGCATCTAATTTTATAGATAAATTATTAAAATTACAAGAAATCGTATCAGATTCAAATAATTCTTATAATCAGAGTGATAAAGAAAAAGCTGTATTAGAATTAAAAGAAGCTATTGAAAATCTTGCAGAAAAAGAATCTGAACAACCAAAAGTTAATAAAGAAGAATTACAAAAAACAATAGAATTAACTTTATCAGTAATTGAGGACGTTAAAGATAAATTCACAGAAGAATCTGTTAAATCTTTAGAATCTGAAATTGAAAAAGCAAATAAAGTTTTAGAAAAAGAAGATGCAAGTCAAGAAGAAGTAAATGAAGCTGTAGCAGAATTAAAAGAAGCATATAAGAATCTTGAACTAAAAGAAGAAACAGAAGAAATAGATACTTCTGTAATAGAAGCATTAATTAATAAGTTAAATAAAGCTTTAGAAGAAAATTCTGATAAATTAACAGACGAATCAAAAGCTAATTTAGAAAATACTATTAAAGCAGCTACTGAATTATTAAAATCAGAAGATTTAACTCAAGAAAAAGTTGATGATGAAATACTTAAACTTGTTGACGCATTTGCTTTAGTTAAATTAAAAGAAGAAGAAAAACCAGTAGTAGACACTACAGCATTGAGCTCACTTGTAGAAAAAGCAAATACAAGACTTAAAGAAGATTTAGAAGATGAATCAAGAGAAAATCTTGAAAAAGCAGTAGCAAAAGCAAAAGAAGCTATGGCAAAAGAAGATTTAACTCAAGAAGAAGTAAATGAAGCATTTGCAGAACTAGTTGATGCTTTGATAAATTCAAAAGTGAAAGTTCAACAACCAGAAGATCCAGAAGAACCTGAAGATCCAAAACTTCATGATGCAAAAGGATATATAACAGGAATAACAAATGTAAGAACAAGTCCAAATGGTCAAGTAATAGGAACACTAGAACGTGAAACTATTGTAGAAGGTGAATACGAAGAAGGTTCAGATTGGGTTAAATTCAATTACAATGGACAAGAAGCTTATGTATATAAAACACTTCTTTCAGATACAATTGAAGTAAAAGGATTCGCAAGTGGAGATTCAAATCTAAGAAAAACTCCAAATGGCGAAATAACATCTGTAGCAAAACGAGAAGAAGTAGTAAAAGGAGTTGTATCAATAGATAATCCAAACTGGATTAAGACAGATAAAGGATATATCTATAGACCATTAGTAGTAGACACTATAAAAGTAAGAGGTTTAATGTC
>JAEZZN010000040.1 GCA_023418535.1 Bacillota bacterium
TTAATTTGATATCAAATTTAATTAATGCTGATTCAGGTACCATAGAAGTTGTAGGTAAAAACAATTCAAATAAAGATATATTTTTTGAAACATCATTTTTGAAAGATAATAATGTACTTTATGACTATCTTACAGGATATGATCATTTAAATTTTATAAAATTAGCTCAAAAATTACCAAAAGATAGGGTTGAAGAGGTTGTTAGAAAGCTTCAAATAGAAAGCTATATGTCAAGAAAAGTAGGTGATTATTCATTGGGTATGAAACAACATTTATTGATTGCTCTAGCCATGCTTAACCAACCTAAACTTATGATATTGGACGAACCGTTAAATGGTCTTGATCCTACAGCCGTAATAAAAGTTAGATATTTACTTAAGGAACTTGTGAGTCAAGGAACTGCAATACTATTTTCATCACACACACTAAGTGAGATTGACAAATTAACTGGTAATATCATGTTCTTGAAAGATGGTAGGATAGTTGAAAAAAAATTAGAATATTCAAATGAAAATATCTATATTTTAGAGATTGAAAATATTTTAGATATTAATTTTAACGATATCAATTTTACTGGTTTTGAATGGTCCATATTTGAAAATAAATTAAAAGTTGAACTTAAGTCAAAATCACTTAATGAACTTTTACAATTACTATTAAATAATAATATAAAGATAATGGATATAAATCGATATAAAAAAGGTTCGGAAGAAAAATATATCGAAATGTTCCCTGATGAGATGGAGAAAATTAAGGAATATATGTAGTAGAATATTAATTTGATAAAGGCGAGTGAATTTTATAAGCACTCGCCTTGATTAATTAGAATCTCATATTCATATAAATTTTTCACTTTTTAAAATATTTTGTATCGAAAATAAGCATATTTAAAATATTCAATAAAAATAATAATAACTATTCATTTTCAATTATTTCTCTAAGTCTAGGTTCTAGTCTTGATATTATACCAGTCACCAAAGCATTACCCATCATAAAAAATCTATTTCTATCTGGCATTGTGTTAGTCCAATTTGCCGGAAACATTTGTATTTTTTCTGATTCTATGGGTGTTAATGTTCTATGGAAATGCGAGAAAAGTGGTGATAAAAATACTGCTATAGAAATTAGCAATAGAGAAATTTTATTTATATTAATTTCTTAATTTCATCTACTACCGCAATATCTGCTTCTAGCCAATCGACATTTTCTAACTCAGATTTTTTTAGCCATTTGGAAGCTAAATGTTCTTTTAAAAAGATATTATTATCAACAAATTTACAAAAATAACAATGCATAGTTAAATAAAATGAATCATATTGATGATGGAAAGTTCCGATAAAATCGCCTACTTCAATATTTGCGTCAAGCTCTTCTTTTATTTCTCTTTTAAGAGCATCTTGTTTGTTTTCATTTTCTTCAATTTTTCCGCCGGGAAATTCCCATCCTCCAATAAATTCACCATATCCTCTTTGAGTTGCAAATATTAAGTCATCTTTTCTGATAACTGCAGCAACAACTTCAATATTTTTCATAATTACTCCCTCGTTATATAATCAAATATATCATCTCTAACCGGGTTTTCTAGTTTGTAAAATATTTCTACAGCAGTAGTTTTATTGTCAGACATTGTAATTAATTCTGTTTCTCCAGTAGGGACTATTGTTCCTAAATAATAAAATTCTTTTGCAGTTTTATCATCTTTATTTTTTCTTACAAATAGTTCAATTTCAATTCCTTCTTTTTGAGAATTTAATATAGTATTAACATCTTTTGAAGAAAGATTTCTTCTTGATTTTGATAATGCTATTAAACTATTATTATTAATAAATCTATCTTTGTATTTTATTGTTTCAGCAATATCGTCTTCTTTATTGTAATTTATAAATACTGGAAAAGTTTTAGTCTTTTCATCATATTTGTAGCCACCAATGTTTTGTGCCACTTCATTTTTACTCCATTCTAATATTCTAAGAACATCATAGTAAGTGTATTTTGAATAAAGTTGAAGACTTCTATTATGATAATAATTACTAAAATATTTAAAATGTCTATAAAGAGTATGTTCAACAAATTCCTCAATATATTCTCTAAAACTAAAATCTTTTAATATTTCATCGAATAATTTAGAGACTTTATAGTCATCATTATATTTTTCAATGAATATACATTTGTTATATTTTGTGGAGACATGACTAACATTAAATTCATTGGTTAAAATATTTATTATATTGGTTCTTGTATTTTCATTGAATTGTAGATTAAGTTTAGATAATTCTTCTTGTAAATAAGAAATTAGCTTTGTTTCTCCTTCTAAAATAGCTTTTAATATCAATAGTTCATGAGGTCTTTTAGCATTACCAAATTTTGTAGATATATAAGTAATAAAGATCTTTTGTAAATCATTAAATCTAATTTTGTAATCTGGTTCATATTTTTCTAAATATGAATAAAAAGAACCTAAACTTTTATTATCGTAAAACAGCTGAACATCAATAGAACCATATTTTTCAAAATCCATAAGACTAGGAATTTTACCTAACTTATATTTTAGTTCTTTATATTGTTCTTTAAGAAATCCTATTTGACTAAAATTAGCAGAATCAATGGATTCATAAATTCTCTTTGTTGAAATTTCATCAAAACTGATACTTGAAAGACCAGGAATAAGTCTATTTCCTTCTCTTACATATTTTCTTATATTATCTTTATTATAGGATCTATCATCACCTAGAGCGATTGGGATCATATAATTTGTATTATAATTTCCTATAAAGTCAATAATTACTGTAAATTCTTTATCTTTGTATTTTCTTAGACCTCTACCTATTTGTTGAATAAATATAGTAGGGGATTGTGTAGGTCTAAGTAGTATGATTTGATTAATTTCAGGAATATCTACACCTTCGTTAAATATATCAACTGTAAATATATAGTCTAGTGGATTATAATTTTTGTCGTTAACTAATTGATCAATTACTGCAAGTCGTCTATTCATAGAATCATCACCGGTTAAAACTGCGGTATTTAAATCTTTTTCATTAAATATTTCAGAAAGTTTTGAAGCTTCTTCTTTGGTACTACAAAATATTAGACCTTTAACCCTGCTTCCACTATAACCATAAAACTTAGCTTGTTTGATAATATAGTCAGCTTTTTGAAGATAATCAATTCTAGTCATAATACTTAAATTATTAGTTAAATCAGTTTTTGCTGAGTCTGCAGACTTATAAATTAGGACATCAAGATTACCAGAATTTTCTACTAATTCATAATCACTAATACCAAAATAGTGGAAAGGACATAATAAATCATCTTCTAATGCTTGTTGTAGTCTTATTTCATGAGCAATATTATTATCGAATAAATTATAGATATCAAATCCATCAGTTCTATAAGGGCTTGCCGTCATTCCAAGCCAAAGTTTTGGTTCATAATATTCCATTATGAATTTGTAGCTTTCAGAACCTGCTCTATGAGCCTCGTCAATTATAATTATGTCAAACTGATCTTTGTCAAAGTCTTTGATTACGTAATCTTTAGACATTGTCTGCATGGTTGAGAATATAAAATTGGAATCACTATCTTTTTTATTTCCAGATAAAACTCCCATTTTTATATTATCACCAAAAACTCTCTTGTATGCATTCATAGCTTGAATTGCAATTTGCTCTCTATGTACTATAAATAGGATTCTTTCAGCTTTTAAATGTCTTACAGCAAATGCAGAAGCAAAAGTTTTACCAGTACCAGTAGCAGAGATAAGTAAGGCTTTATCATTCCCACTTGTAATAAGTTTCTCTATATTATTTATGAATTCTAATTGCATACTATTTGGACTTAATTTATAATCAACAATATTTGGAACTTTTTTGCTTTTAACAATATCTCTTTGAATGTTATTATTAATATATCTTAATTTATATCTTTCATAGAAATGATTATAATCAAGAGTATTTTCATGATTCCATAATGAATTAAATTCATTCATCATTTCTTTTGCTATTTCACCATTTTTACTAGTTAATAGTTTTGTATTCCATTCTTTATTAAGTGATAGGGCATTACCAGTTAGATTTGAGCTTCCTATAATAATTTTGTAAATTTCATAATTTTCAAAAATGTATCCTTTTGTATGAAATCCCTCATTTTTACCATCGGTATAAAACATTTTTAATTCAATATTGGAAAAATCTTTTAATTTTTCTAAGGCCTTAGGATCACTAAATAGAAGATAATCAGTTGTGAGTATCTTCCCTTGAATATTATTTTTTTCTAAATTTTTAAGAACTTCTAGTAAAGGTGTCAAACCGCTTAAAGTTATAAAAGCAACACTAATATAAAAATTATCGCAATTATTCAGTTCGTTTATTAATATATTTAGCATTTTTTTACCAGATTTGTAATCATTTGTTAGAATTTCTGGTTTATAAGCTAAATTAGAATTAATACTTTTATCTATATAGGCTGTCTCAAAACCTTTTCTCAATTCTGATATATAATCTATTTTCATTAGTCCTCTCACTTAAACTATAGTAGTATAATTATAACAAATATAAGATTAAACTAAAAATACAATATGTTTAAATTTAATGTTTATGGCGATAAATTCCATCACCCCAAACCCCACCAATAACAAAACAATTAATAATCTCCCCAAAATGTGGTATTATATATATTATTATATAAAAAGAACTTAGATTAAGAGAATGGAGTTATTATGGTACAAAGATATAATCCAAATCATATCGAAGAAAAATGGCAAAAGATATGGGATGAAGAAAAAACATTTAAGACAACTATGGATAAAAGTAAGAAAAAGTTTTATGCTCTAGTTGAATTTCCTTATCCTTCAGGTCAAGGATTACATGTAGGACATCCAAGAAGTTATACTGCACTTGATGTTGTCTCAAGAAAAAGAAGAATGCAAGATGAAGTTGTTTTGTATCCAATGGGATTTGATGCATTTGGATTGCCTACAGAAAATTTTGCAATAAAAAATAAGATACATCCAAGAAAAGTTACAGAAGATAATATTGCGAATTTTACAAGACAATTAAAATCTATTGGATTTTCATTTGATTGGGATAGAGTAATAGATACTACCGATCCAAACTATTATAAATGGACTCAATGGATATTTATTCAAATGTTTAAAAAGGGACTTGCTTATAAAAAAGAGTTTCCAATAAATTGGTGTCCTAGCTGTAAGGTTGGTTTATCAAATGAAGAAGTTGTAAATGGCAAATGTGAAAGATGTGGAACAACTGTTGAACATAAGATTAGAAATCAATGGATGTTAAAAATAACTGAATATGCAGATAGACTTATTGATGATTTGGAAGATGTTGACTATTTAGATCATATTAAACAGCAGCAAATAAATTGGATTGGAAGATCTTATGGTGCTGAAATTGATTTTAAGATTAAAGATCATGATAAAGCTCTTAAGATATTTACTACAAGACCAGATACTATTTATGGTGCAACATATATGGTAATTGCCCCAGAACATCCAATTATAGAAGAATTAAAATCAGAAATTCATAATATTAAAGAGATTGAAGAATATAAAGATTTTGCAAACAAGAAATCTGACTTTGAAAGATCAGAAATGAATAAGGACAAAACAGGGGTTGAAATTAAAGGAATTAAAGTTGTGAATCCTATTTCTGGTGAAGAAATGCCTATTTGGATTTCAGATTATGTAATGATTACTTATGGAACTGGTGCGATTATGGCAGTTCCTGCACATGATGAAAGAGATTATGAATTTGCAAAGAAATTCAATCTTCCAATAAGGGAAGTTATTTCTGGTGGAGATATAGAAAAAGAAGCATTTACAAATACTGAAACAGGTAGACTTATAAATTCAGAATTAATAAATGGACTTGAAGTTGAAGATGCCAAGAAGAAGATTATTGAAATAATTGAAAAAGATGGTATTGGCCATGCTAAGAAAAACTTTAAGCTAAGAGATTGGGTATTTTCAAGACAAAGATATTGGGGAGAACCAATCCCTATGATATATTGTGAAGAACATGGATGGAATCCTATTGATGAAAAGGAATTACCACTTAAGTTTCCAGAAGTTGAAAATTATGAAACAACTGATGATGGTTCAAGTCCGATTTCATCAATTGAATCATTTGTAAATACAACATGTCCAGTATGTGGAAAACCAGCACATAGAGAAACAGATACAATGCCACAATGGGCAGGATCTTCATGGTATTATTTAAGATATATGGATCCGCATAATGATGAAGCTTTAGTTGGAAAAGAAGAAGCAGAATTCTTCTCACCAGTTGACTGGTACAATGGAGGAAATGAACATACTACTTTACATTTATTGTATTCAAGATTTTGGCATAAATTCCTTTATGATATAGGTGTAGTTCCAACAAAAGAACCATATATGAAACGCACATCACATGGTATGATACTTGGTGAAAATGGCGAAAAAATGTCTAAATCAAGAGGTAATGTTGTAAATCCAGATGAAATTATTGCTAATTATGGAGCAGATACACTTCGTACCTATGAAATGTTTATTTCAGAGTTTGATAAATCCGTTCCATGGTCAGATCAAGCAGTTAGTGGAGTTAGAAAGTATTTAGATAGAGTTTGGAGACTTCAAGATATACTAGTTGAAGGCGATGAGTATTCAAAGGATATGGAAGTATTGATTAATCAAACTATAAAAAAAGTTTCTGATGATATAGAAGCTCTTAAATTTAATACTGCAATATCACAATTAATGATACTGTTAAATAAATTCTCAGATAAAGGTGGAATTAATAAAAAAGAATACGAAACATATTTGATATTATTAAATCCATTTGCACCACATATCACAGAAGAATTGTGGGAAATACTTGGAAATAAGGTTCAACTTGCAAATCAAAACATTTGGCCAATATTTGATGAAACAAAACTTTTAGAAGATACAGTATTAATACCAGTACAAGTAAATGGAAAAGTAAGAGGGAAGATAACTGTCCCACGTGATACAGATAAAGATGAAATCATCAGACTTTCACAGGAAGAAGAAAATGTAAAACTATTCATTGAAGGAAAAGAAGTAGTAAAAGTTATATATGTTCCAGGGAAAATATTAAATATTGTTGTAAAATAGAATAAATAGAAGCAGTATATAAAAATTGTTAAGATTTTTGTATACTGTTTTTTATTATGCTATGGTTAATATATATAAAAATATAATAAAATATATACTATAGATGAATAGGAGTAAAAAGAAAAATTAAATCTCTACAGTATATATTAAAAATTCAGGAGTTATTTATTTTATTATTTGAGAAAAAAATGCTTAAGTCGAGAATAGTGTATATTATTATTGCATTTTCGATAGTATTATCTCTTTATTAATCTGATTTTAAGTAATTTTATAATTAAATTTAAGAAAAATTAGGAGCAAATATGTGTATATTAAAAATAAAAGATTTAACTAAAAAATTTGGTGATTTTGAAGTACTAAAAGGGATTAATCTTGAAATTAATTCACCTGGAATTTATGCTCTAGTTGGTCCAAATGGAGCTGGAAAGACTACTTTGTTTAATATTATTTCAAATTTATTAAATAAATCATCCGGTGAAATTGAAGTTGTCGGTAAAAAGAATACAGACGAAAGCATCTTTTATGAAACTTCATTCTTAAAAGATAATAAAGTACTTTATGACTATTTGACAGGCTATGACCATTTGAACTTTATAAAATTAACACAAAAATTATCAAATGATAGAGTTGAAGAGGTAGTAAAAAAACTTCAAATTGAAAGTTATATGAATAAGAAAGTTGGGGAATATTCATTAGGTATGAAACAGCATTTATTAATAGCTTTAGCGATGCTAAATAAACCAAAGCTTATGATATTAGATGAACCATTGAATGGACTTGACCCAACAGCTATTATTAAGGTTAGATATCTATTTAAGGAACTTGTAAATTCAGGAACTGCTATACTTATATCATCACACACATTAAGTGAAATTGATAAATTAACAAATCAGATTATGTTTCTAAAGGATGGAAAGATAGTTTCAGAAAGCTTGGATTATTCAAATGAAAACATGTATTATTTAGAATTAGAAGATATTTCAAATTTAGACTTTGAGAAAATTATTTTTGAAGATATTGAATGGTCTATTTATGGAAATAGAATAAAAGTAAATCTTAAATCAAAATCTCTCAACGAGCTTATAAAATTATTGGTAGATAATGATATTAGAATAGTTGATATAGAGAGAGTTAAAAAGGGTTCTGAAGAAAAATATATTGAAATGTTCCCAGATGAAATGGATAAAATTAAGAGATATGTTTAGTTTGAAAAAGTGTATTGGAATTAAAATGTGTTTAATAATTTCTAAAACTTTAAAAGATAGAATTAAATAATATACTTATAACAGAATATCTTCTATAATATTAATATATAAATCCGTATATGAGGTGATTATGAAAAAACTAATTGAAAAATTAATTTCACCATTTATAATGGCGACTTTACTTGTAATTATACTTTTAATATTTAATGATCCCGATCCTAATAAATTTAAAGCTTTAGTATTTTCACTAGTTATAATTACTGCAGTAATTATTTACTTATATTTATATTTTGAAAAAAAGAGTGATAATAAATAAATTTTGAATCAGCAATATTTGTCTTGGTCAAATATTGTTGATTCTTTTTTTGTAGTGTCAGTGCTGTTGGATATTTTTCCATTTAATTTTTAAGATTTCTTTACATTACTGCCCTTTATTTGATAAGATATATTAGAGTATTAATGTTTAAATAGGGGGCTATTATGAATTTAACTACTAAAAGTGAATATGGTCTTAGAGCATTATCCTATTTACGTGATAGATACAATGAAGGTCCAATTAATATAACTGAGATTAGTGCAAATCTCGACATAAGCAAAACGTACATAGAGCAGATATTTAGTAAGCTCAAAAAAGCCAACATTGTAGAGTCATATAGAGGGAAGGATGGTGGATATATATTATCTAAAAACCCATCAGAAATTATAGTTGGCGATGTAATTAGAGCCTTAGAGGGAAATATAAACTTGACTAATAAATGCGAAGTTGAAAATTGCGAAGTAGAAAATTGCGCATCAAGACATGTATTTTCTGAAATAGATACTGCTGTATCCAATGTAATAGATAAAATATCATTGGATCAAATATAATGAAGAGGTTATGATGAAAAATTTGAATTTTAATCAATTAAGAAAAGAGTATTTAGATTTTTTTGAATCTAAAGAACATATAAGACTAAAATCTTATTCTTTGATACCAAATAAAGATAAATCACTATTATTAATTAATGCAGGTATGGCTCCTCTTAAAGAATACTTTATGGGGACAAAGAAATTTTCCAAGGATAGAGCAACATCATCACAAAGATGTCTACGTACTGGGGATTTAGATAATGTAGGTAAGACAGATAGACATGCTACATTTTTTGAAATGCTTGGAAATTTTTCTTTTGGAGATTATTTCAAAAAAGAAGCTATTACTTGGGCATGGGAATTTTTAACAGAAGTAATAGAACTAGATAAAGAAAAGCTATCAGTTACAGTATATTTTGAAGATGATGAAGCCTATGAAATATGGAATAAAATAATAGGATTACCAAAAGATAAAATCCAAAGACTTGGTAAAGAAGATAATTTCTGGGAATTAGAAGAGGGTCCATGTGGTCCATGTTCAGAAATTATGTATGATAGAGGAGATAAATACGAAGGGGACGATAGATATTTAGAAATATGGAATCTTGTATTTACACAATTTAATAAAGATTCAAAAGGTGTTTATCATCCACTAGAACATCCAAATATAGACACTGGTATGGGGCTTGAAAGACTTGCGCTTATACTTGAAAATGCAGACAATATATTTGAACTTAAAACATTTAGCCCACTAAAAAATATGATTGAAGAACTTTCTGGTAAGAAGTATGGCGAATCAGAAAAAGTAAATCAATCATTTAGAGTTATCATGGATCATGCAAAAGCTATGACATTTTTAGTGTATGATGGAGTAATTCCTTCAAATGAAGGAAGAGGCTATGTTCTTAGAAGACTTATAAGAAGAGCATATAGACATGGTAAACTTTTAGGTATTAATGGTAAGTTTCTTGAAAAAATGTCGCTACAAGTTATGGAAATCTACAAACCTGAATACGGTGAAGTACTAGAAGATAGAGAAAGAGTGCTTCATATTATTAGTCGTGAAGAAGATAAGTTCCAAGAAACTATTGATCAAGGATTGAATATATTAAATGAAATTATTGAAAGTTTGAAAAAATCAGATAAAAATATATTATCAGGTAAAGATGCCTTTAAACTTTATGATACATTTGGATTCCCTCTTGATTTAACAGAAGAAATCATTAAAGAACATTCATTAAAAATTGATGAAGAAGAATTTAATAAAGCAATGTTAAATCAAAAAGAACAATCCAGAAAAGGTGGCAGTTTCAAAGGTGGTTGGGAAGAAGAAGTACTTGATATTTCTGGATATGAACCAACTAGATTTATCGGATATACTGAACTAGAATCAAAATCTCAGATAATTGGAATTGAAGGATTAGATGAAGATGTAATTTCATCTGGACAAAAAGCTGTAATTATACTTGACACTACACCTTTCTATGGTGAAGGTGGAGGACAAATAGGTGATACAGGAGTATTTGAATCCGAAAAAGGATGGATGATAGTAACAGATACCAAGAAGACAGCAGATAATATTTTTTATCATCACGTTGAAGTTAAGGATGGAGAATTTTCTGTTGGTGATGAAGTAATTGCTAAAGTAGATTCATTTAGAAGAAAAAATATTATGAGAAATCACTCTGCTACACATTTATTAAATAAAGCGCTAAAGACAGTGCTTGGTAATCACATTAATCAAGCAGGTTCATTAGTTACCGATAGCAGACTTAGATTTGACTTTACACATTTTGAAGCAATTAATCATGAAGATTTAATGAAGATAGAAAATTTAGTAAATAAAGCTATATTTGATTCATATAATATAAATACTATAGAAACTGAACTTGAAAAAGCTAATGAGATGGGCGCTATAGGATTATTTGAAGATAAGTATAAAGACATAGTTCGTGTAGTGAATATGGGAGATTATTCTATTGAATTATGTGGTGGAACTCATGTTTCGAACACTTCTCAAATAATGATGTTTAAGATAATATCTGAATCTGGGATTGCAGCTGGAGTTAGACGTATAGAGGCTATTACAGCATTATCAGTATACGATTATATTAATGACTATCAAGAAAGAGAAGATATTATTGCATCTTTAATTAAATCTAAAAAAGACGATATAAAAACAAAAATTACAAGTATTCTAGAAGAAAAAAAAGAATTAAATAATGAAATTGAAAAGTTAAAATCTATCTATGAAAATGGTATAATTAAATCATTAGAAAATGAAATTGTTGAAGTGTCTGGTGTAAATGTATTGGTTACTAAATTAAATAATATTGACAATCAATCTTTAAAGAATATATCTGATAAATTACAAAATTCAAGAGAAAATTTAGTAGTTTTATTAGCTGCATCAAATGGTAATAAATTAATATATCTTTCATCTGTTTCAAAAGATTTAATAAAAAGAAACATCAAAGCTGGGGATATAGTTAAATTTATCGCTCAAAAAACAGGTGGAAATGGTGGTGGAAGACCAGATTTTGCTCAAGCTGGTGGAAAAGATGTAGAATTGTTAGATGAAGCATTAATAGAAACAGAAAACTTTATTAAAGATAAATTAAAGTAGGAGGAGATTATGGCAAAAGATCTAGACCAAACTATGCAATTTAAAATGGATGCACCAGAAAAAGATAAAGTGGTTGATATTATGGAAAAAGTATATCACGCTTTAAAAGAAAAAGGTTATGACCCATCAAATCAAATTATTGGTTATATTATTTCAGGAGATCCAACTTATGTAACTAGCCATAATGATGCAAGAAAACTTATAAAACATTTGGATAGAAATGATTTATTAGAAAGTATTTTAAAATTTTATTTTGAAAAAAATGATATTAAATAAAATATAAGCCGGGCGCTTTTGTGCCCGTTTTATTTTGAATGGAGAACTAATGCAAAGATATATAGGTCTTGATGTAGGTACAAAAACCATAGGAGTAGCTGTATCTGATCCTACACTTTTGTTTGCTAATGGTTTAGTTACAATTAAAAGAACAAAAGTAAAAGAAGATATATATAAAATTTTAAAAATAATAGAAGAGCAAGAAGTAAGTCTAATAGTCGTTGGTATGCCTTACAATATGGATGGCTCTGTTGGACCAATGGCTCAAAGAGTAATGAGCTTTGTTGATTTACTAAAAAGAGAAACCGATGTAGATATTGTTTATGAAGATGAAAGGCTGACAACTATTTCTGCAGAGGAAGTTTTAATTAAACAAAAAGTTAGAAGAGAAAATAGAAAGGAGCATATCGATAAGATTGCAGCATCATTTATTCTACAGTCTTATTTAGATAGCAAGTAAATTATGGATAAATTTGAAAATGAGGATAAAATTTATATTGATCTTCATGATGGTGATGAAGTTATAAGATTACTCTTAATAGATTCATTTGGAATTGAAGATGAAGAATATGCATCATTACTTGATGAAGAAGAAGAAGTTTTATATATTGCTCAAGTTGAATTAAATGAAGAAGAGGCGATATTTACACTGATTGAAGATGAAGATGAACTTGAAGAAATTCTTTCTATATACTCTGAACTTTTAGATGAAGACGAAGAAGAAATATAGAAAGGAAAAATATGTCTAAATATTATAGGAATAGAAGAAGAAAGAAATCTAATATTAAAATTATTCCTTTAGGTGGTGTAGGTGAAATTGGGAAAAATATGACCGCCGTTGAGTATAATAATCAAATAGTTATTATAGATGCGGGGACTACATTTCCTGACGAATCAATGCCTGGAGTGGATATTGTAATACCGGATTTTACTTATTTAGAACAAAATAAAGAAAAAATAAAAGGATTATTTATTACACATGGTCATGAGGACCATATAGGAGCAGTCCCTTATTTACTTAAAAAAATTCATACAAGGGTTTATTCGACAAGACTTACTACAGGTCTTATCGAAGGTAAACTTGAAGAACATGGAATTGATACTCATTGTTTAAAGACGGTATCTCAAGGTCAAACTATAAGAATAGGTGATTTTGATATTGAATTTATTGCGGTAAATCACTCAATTCCAGACTCTTGTGCTATAGCACTTCATACAGAAGCTGGGGTGGTATTATTTACTGGAGACTATAAAGTAGATTTTCAACCTATTGATGGTGTTCATATGGACTTACAAAGATTTGGAGAACTAGGTAAACAAGGTGTTTTAGCTATGCTTGGGGACAGTACCAACGTAGAAAGACCAGGTTATGCAATGAGCGAAGTTTCAATAAGAGAAACTTTCAAAAAAGTATTTGCAGAAGCACAAGGAAGAATTTGTATAGCAACTTTTGCTTCAAATTTACACCGTGTTCAACAAGTATTTGATGCTACAGAATATCATGGAAAGAAAATGTTTATTTCTGGTAGATCTATGGTTAGAAATATAAAAATAGCTATCGAGTTAGGATATTTAAGAGTTAAAAAAGATACTATACAAGATTTAAATAAAATAAATAAATTTAAAGATGATGAAATAGTTCTATTGACTACAGGAAGTCAAGGAGAACAAATGGCAGCTCTTACAAGAATGGCGAGAGAAGAACATAGAAGTTTAAAATTGCAACGTGGAGATACTGTTATTATTTCTGCAACTCCAATACCAGGTAATGAAGAATCAACATCTACAGTTATAAATAATTTAACTAAGCTGGGAGTGAATGTTGTTTATTCCATGCTAGCAGATGTTCATGTTTCAGGACACGCGTATAGAGAAGAACTAAAATTAATGCTATCTTTAGTTAGACCAAAATACTTTATTCCTGTGCACGGTGAAATTAGACATCAAATGATGCACAAAGAACTTTATATCTCTATGGGTGCTAAAGAAGAGAATACTATTATTGCGGGACTAGGAGATGTTATTGAACTTGATCATAGTGGATACAAGAAACGAGAAAAAGTAACTGCAGGAAAAGTATTGGTTGATGGATTAGGAATTGGAGATGTTGGAAATATCGTTCTAAGAGATAGAAAGAAATTAGCAGAAGATGGTTTAATAAATGTGTCTTTAGTTTATGATACTAAGAAAAAACAAATTATTGGAAAGCCAGAATTAATCTCTAGAGGATTTGTATATGTCAAAGATTCTAAAGACATCATGGATGGAGCATATAAAATATTAGAACAAATACAAAAAGAAATTAATAGCAAAAAGATTACTGATATAGCACAAATGAAGTATCTAGTAATAGATAAATTAAGATCATATGTCTATACCGAATTAAAAAGAGATCCAATGATATTAATTTTAATTTCTGAAATATAATTTTTATTGGAGGTATTATGTATACTAAGAAAAAACTACACAATTTAAGACGAATCACCATGATATTATTAGGTACATTGATAATGTCGTTAGGCGGATATTTTTTCAATGTGCCAGCAAATATAGCTGCGGGTGGAGTAACAGGATTCTCGCAAGTTCTAGTTAGTTTAATTCCAAATTTAAACTTAGGTATTGTTATGGGATTCTTAAACTTAGCTATACTAGTGATAGGAATATTATTCTTAGGTAAAGAGTTTGGTGCTTTTACTTTAATAGGAGCATTTTCATATTCGTTGTATATGACTATATTTGATTTTTTTATAGTTATAGAAAAACCAATTCTTGAAGATAATATTGCAAATTTATTGATAGGTGCTGTTTGTGTTGGTGTAGGATTAGCAATAGTATTTAGACAAAATGCCTCTACAGGTGGGACTGATGTTATCGCTAAAATTATTGAAAAGAAAACTTCAATAAATTTAAGTACTTCAATATTGATTGTAGATACATTTATTATTTTATTTGCTACATCAGTTTATGGAATTGAAAAAGGTATATACTCATTTATGTCATTATATGTGACAACATATTGTGTGGATGTAACAATTGCAGGATTCAATTCTAAGATAAAAATGACAATTATATCTAAGCAGTCTGAATTAATAAATAATTTTATATTTTCAGAAATACAAAGAGGTTCCACAATCTACACAGGTAGAGGTGGTTATACTATGGAAGAAAGAGATATACTTGTTACTATAGTTGATAAAAAACAATATATTAAAATAAGAAACTTTATAAATAGCATTGATGAAGATGCTTTTGTATTTATAACGAATATTAACGAAGTAATAGGTTATGGTTTTACAAGGGAGAAAGTTTATGCCGATATTGGGAAAAACACAGAAATTAGTGATTAAAAGAATTACTTCTGTAGGGGCATTTTTAAATGATACAATAAAATCAGATGATAATACAGATATTTTGTTACCTAAGAAATATCTTAAAAAGGATAAAGTAGTAGGAGATACTGTAGAAGTATTTGTATATAAAGATAATCAAAACAGACCTATTGCTACCACCAAAAAATCGAAAATTGAACTTGGTAATCTAGCTATTTTACAAGTTATAGATACTACTAAAATTGGTGCTTTTCTTGATTGGGGATTAGATAAAGACTTATTATTACCATTTGAAGAACAAATAGGAACAATTAAGAAGCATAGTTATCATTTAGTAGGTTTATATACAGATAAGTCAGATAGACTAACTGCTACTATGAAAGTTGATAATTTTTTTGATAAAGATATAAAATTAAAAGAAAATGATTGGGTAAATGGTGTAATTTATTCATATAATTCTGAAATAGGTGCATTTATTCTTGTAGAAGGTAAATATAACGGATTATTGCCTAATATAGAGGTAGTAGGTATACCAAGAATAGGTGACAATATTAGACTTAGAGTTAAAAATATTAAAGAAGATGGAAAAATCGATTTAACTACAAATAATAGATCTTATATTGAATTAAATAAGGATGCAGAACAAATTTTTTCTATTCTTAGAGATAATGGCGGATTTTTAAGAGTAGATGATAAATCCGATCCTAAGATTATAAGAAAAGTATTTAATATGAGTAAAAGTCAATTTAAAAAATCTATTGGTAGATTATATAAACAACGAAAAATTATTTTTAAAAACAATGGAATAATGATGAAATAGGAGGATAAATGAAAGAAGTATATTATATAGTTAATGGAAAAGAAATCACTCAAAAAGAAGTACATGATTTTGTTCATTCAATGGGACAAGAAGGTATGAGATATCATAATGAAAAGGGATTCCAACAAATAGCAGATGAATTACTTAATCAAGAATTATTTAAGCTTGATGCTTTAGATAAAGGACTTGATAAAGAAGAAGATTATTTAAATGAAGTAGAATTTGCAAAAGAACAAATATTAAAACAATATGCTATCAGAAAATTATTGGATAGTGTTAAAGTAGATGAAGAAAAGGCAAAAGATTTTTATGAAACTAATAAAGATCAATTTTCAGACATTTATAGATTTGCAGCATCTCATATATTGGTAGATGATGAAGATTTAGCTAAAGAATTAAAAGATAAAATTGATAATGGAGAGTCATTTGAAGATTTAGCTAAAGATAGTTCTAAATGTCCTTCTTCTCAAAGAGGTGGAGATTTAGGAGAATTCCAATCTGGACAAATGGTAAAAGAATTTGAAGAAGCTTTATTAGAAATGGAAAATGGAGAAATTTCTGATCCTGTAAAAACACAATTTGGTTATCATATAATCAAATTAAATGACAAAGAATTATTAAAAGAAAATAAATATGAAAACTTTAAAGATGAATTAGAAAGGTCTTTATTAGCCCAATTACAACAAGAAGCATATGTCGCTAAATCTGAAGAGTTAAAAAATAAATATAATGTAGAAAGAGGCTAATGATGGAAGCATTAAGCAATTCAAGCGCAAAACAAGTGTTTGATAATTTTATCAAAATATCTCAAATACCAAGATGTTCAAACGATGAAGAAAAAATATCAAAGTATGTATATAATTTTGGTTTAAATTTAGGATATGAATCAACACGTGATGAATATGGTAATGTTATAATCATAAAACCTGCATCAGAGGGTTATGAAGATCATGATACAGTAATATTACAATCACATTTAGATATGGTATGTGAAAAGACAGAAAATTCAAATCATGATTTTACATGTGATCCAATTGATTTATATGTAGAAGGAGATATTTTAAAAGCTAGAGATACAACTTTAGGTGCAGATGACGGTGCTGGAGTTGCTCTTATGCTTGCGATACTTGAAGATAAAAGCTTACAACATCCAAGATTAGAATGTCTATTTACAACAACTGAAGAAACTGGAATGGACGGAGCCTTAGGTTTATCTGAAAATGTACTTACAGGAAAAAATTTAATTAATCTAGATAATGAAGAAGACTGGATAATTATAGTTGGTTGTGCTGGTGGAATTCGTGCTGAGGCATTTAAAGAGTTTGAAAGAGTAGAAAAAGACAATTTAATTAATTTCAAAATTAAAGTATCTGGATTACAGGGTGGACACTCAGGATCTATGATTCATGAAGCGAGAGCAAATGCAATCAAATTAGTTGATTCATTATTATTAAAGATAAAAAACAAAGTAAACTTTGCTTTGCATACATTTGATGGAGGCTCAAAACATAATGCTATTCCATCAAGTTCATATGCGATTATAGGCGTAGATAATAATGATGTAGAAGAATTTAAAAATGCATATGAAGAATATTCAAAAGAGATAAAAGATTCTAATCTAAAAAGAGAATTAGATTTAGTATTTGCTTTAGAAGAAACAGATGCCAACAATTTATATATTGCAGATGATGCTTCTCAAAAAATATTAAAATTAGTGCAAATTTTCCCACATGGTGTAAATACTATGGATAAGGAATTAGGAATAGTTAAATCTTCAAATAACTTAGCAATAATTAGAACATCAGATAACTCATTTAATTTAGAAACATCAATTAGAAGTTCTGATCCAGAAGATTTGGATTATTTATGTGATGAAGTTAAAAAATTAGGTGAAAATGATGGATTCAAGGTATCATTTTCAGAAGGTTATCCAATGTGGAAACCAAATTTTGATAATGAATTATTAAATATCGCAAAAGCTACTTATAAAGATATTAGAAATGAAGATGTAGAAGTATTAGTAATACATGCTGGTCTTGAAACTGGAATATTTTCTGAAAAATATCCAGATATCAATATGATTAGTATGGGGCCAACAATTACAGGAGCACATACACCTGCAGAAAGTATTTCAATTAAGTCTACAGAGTTTAGCTTTGAATATTTGAAAACGTTGTTAAAAAATTTGTAAAATTCTTCTGAACCGTGTATATTTAAATAAAGAAGAATTGGAGGCCAATATGACAAAAAAATATGAGGATAATGAATTTGATTATGAAGAATCTGATTTAGACGATGTTCTATATGAAGATGATTTACTTGAATTATCTATTTATGATGATCTAGATGAAATGGATTATGATGAAGAAGATGAATTGGACGAAGATTATAACTTTTATGATGACGATTTCAAAGAAGTGATTTTAACACTTGATGATGATACAGAATTAAAATGTGTAGTAGTTGCTCAATTTGATGTTAATGGGCAAGATTATATTGCTCTGATGCCTGTTGAAGATGATTCATATCAAGAAATACTTTTATATAGAGCTGAATATGGAGAAGATGAAGAATTCGAAGTGTCTTTAATTGAAGATCAAGATGAATTTGATTTAGTTTCCGAAGTATATTATGAAAATGTAGACTTTGATTTTGATGAATATTTAGAATATCAGGAACACCATGATCATGATCATCATGACCATGATCACCATCACCATCATCATCATGAATATGATGAATATGAAGATGACTATGATAACTATGAAGATGACTATGATAACTATGAAGATTAATTTTAATTAAACATAAAATAATATTTAAAGGAAGGTGTAAGAAATGGTTACTTTAATTTTAGGTAAATCAGGTAGCGGTAAAACTAGATTACTTATCGAAGATGCGAACAAAGAAAAAGCAAGAGGAAATGGGAATATAGTATTTATCGACACAGATGACAAACATATATTTACATTAGACTACACAGTAAGATTAATAAATGCGAAAAATTTTGGTATAGATAGCATAGAATCATTATATGGATTTGTTGCTGGTATAGTTTCAAGAGACTATGACATTGAAAAAGTATATTTGGATGGACTTTATCATTTAGTAGAATTTGATAACGAAGGAATTCAAAAACTAGTATCAAGATTTAATGAACTATCAAAAAATAGTAATGTAGAAATATTATTAGGACTTGAACAAGAAGAATCTGACTTACCAGAAGGAATAGAAGCTGAAATAAAGGTGCTATAGTGTACGTTTCAGAAAAAGAAAAATTAGTTCGATTTATTGAACTTAGAAATAAATATATAGACTTATTAGATAATAAGTTGATTAGTAAATCGGAATTTAACTATATGAATAATGAAATATTTTCAAAAATAAATCTAAGACCATTTTCGGTCTTAGATTCTTTTGAGAAGGCATTATATAATTACAATTATTATAATTCTAAGGCTAAAATGTGTTTAGAAGAATATAATAAATGTAAAATAAATGGAAATGAAAAAAAAGCAAAACTGGCAAATAATAACAAACTAAACAATTATAATTTAAAAGATCAAGCCATTGTAGCTATGATTGAATTAGAAAATTCAAATAATATAATGGCATATGATATATTTGTCAATTCTAAAAATTTAGATTCTCAGATTTTTGAAATTTACTTTACAAAAAGAGAAAGAATCATTTTACACACATTAAATAAAGACATAAAAAATATGTTGATAAAATTGAATTGTTTTGATGAAATAAAAAGAGAATCGCTTATATCATCATATGTAAATAATTAAAGGTTCTATTACATAAAAGAAAAATCTTAAATGTAATAGAACCTTTTATTGATTAATAAGTGTTGATTTTATCTTATCAAAACTTTCACCTTTTAGAAATTCATATGTTCCAGATTTGATAGTTACATTTTCTGTAGTTTCAAAACTTTTAATAAATTCATCTTTATTTTCTATAATTTTATATTCAGCTAATAAATCTGCTAGTTGTTCAACAGTTAGTCCAGAAGGTAGAGTTACACTTATTGATACCTCTTCTTCAGATTTAGTTTCTTCCGTTGTTTCAACTGCTGCTTGTGCTTCTTCAACATTTACTAAATAGTCTAGATTTGTATATAAAACAAAACCTATACCTACTACAACGAGTAAAGCAAATATGATATCTGAGAAATTATAGAAAAAATCTTTAATATATTTCATAAAACTCCTTCCGTAAATCAAATATGCAAGTTCTATATTATTTATGTTACAATAATAGCATAAAGAAGGAAAAAATCAAATGAAAAAAATAATTATTGATATAAATGATAGTGAACAAAGCTTAATTAAATTTTTAAATAAATATTTAAATAAAGCTCCAAATTCACTACTTTATAAATGGATTAGAACAAAAAAAATTAAAGTAAATAAAAAAAGATCAGAGCCTAGTTTAATTTTACATAAAGGTGATGTCATAAACTTTTATATTTATGATGAAGAATTAGAAAAGTGGCAAGAAAACACTAAAAACATTAAATCAAAAATAGACATAGATATTGTATATGAAAATGATGATATCATAGTTTTTGATAAGCCACAGAATGTATTGGTACATGCAGCTTCAAAAGAAGATTATGGAAAAAATGTAGTCGATTTTATGATTGATACATTGATTGCTAGAAAAGAATATATTCCTAGACTTGAAAAAACTTTTAGACCAGCTCTTATAAATAGAATTGATAGAAATACTATGGGATTAGTTGTTGGAGCTAAAAACAGAAATGCATTGTTAAAATTAAATGAACAAAAAGATTTAATCAATAAATATTATTTAGCAATAGTTGAAGGAAAAATAGATGAGAAAATTAAAATTGAAAATAAATTAGTTAAAGATGCTAATAATTTTGTAAAAGTTGATGATGAAGGTAAAGAATCAATAACGATTATTAATCCTATAAAATTCAACGATAAATATTCATTAGTAGAGATAGAATTAATTACAGGAAGAACACACCAAATTAGAGCTTCCTTAAAAGATATTGGTCATCCTATAATTGGAGATAGACGATATGGAAGATTAAATTCTAATTTATATAAAGACCAACAATTAGTTGCATATAAAATTGAATTTAACAAGAAAATAAATTTAGATAGTGTTAAAGGCTTAGTTATAGAGAGTAGATATAAACAAAAAATCGAAACTTTATTTAATAGATTGCAGGAGGATATTTAATGAATGAAAAAGTATTACTAGTAGAGGATGAAGTTGCTATAAGAAAATTTACTAAGATAAATATTGAAAAAGCTGGTTTCAAAGTTCTTGAAGCTGGCACAGGAGAAGATGGTGTTAAAATTGCTCTTGAAGAAAATCCGCATGTTGTAATTCTTGATGTAATCCTTCCTGGTATGAATGGGTTTGAAGTATGTGATATTTTGAGAAATGAAATACCAGATATAGGAATAATAATGCTTACTGCAAAAACACAAGATATTGACAGAATATTGGGACTTGAAAAAGGTGCGGATGACTATATGGTTAAACCGTTTAATCCGCAAGAATTAGTTTTAAGAATTCAATCATTAATAAGAAGAATTAAATTAACTAATGGTAATGAAGATAATAAGCCTCAGGTTTTAAAATATGGACCTTTTGAATTGGATTCTTATTCAAAGAGATTTACAAAAGATAAAAAAGATATTGATTTAACACCAACAGAATTATCTCTTATTAAAATCTTTTTAGAAAATGTTAATAAAGCATTTACTAGAGAAGAGTTAATGAAACAAGCTTGGGGTGAAGAAAATAAAGCAGATACAAAAATTATTGATGTAAATATACGTAGGATTAGATCAAAGATAGAAGATAATGCAGGAAGTCCTAAATATTTACACACTGTATGGGGTGTAGGTTATAGATGGGGAAATTAATTGAAAAAATAAAGTTGCAAAGAAAATCATTAAAATTTTCATTAATATTATATTATCTACTAATCTTTATAGGCTTTGTAATGTTGTATATGATATTTACATATTTTTCTTTGAGGTCATATTATTATGATAATTTAGAAAATTTAATGTTATCACAATCCAAGTTTTCTGTAGAGATATATGAGTCATCTATTTCTAGATATTCAATTTCAGAAGTGGTATTTAATGAAAGATTTGAATTTTTAAATAATATAGATGGCCAAGTTCAATTATTAAATAATTCTGGAGAATTATTTTATGATAGTACAGGTTCATCAAATGTTGGTGAAGTAATTATAAAACCTGAAAATATGTTAAATCCAGATGGAGAGCATAAGTTTGAAAATGATATAAGGAATAGGAGACTTTCTTTAAATTATCCTATTAAAGTTAACAATAATCAGATAGGGGTTCTTCGTACTATAAGTGATACAAGAGTAGTAAGAAAAGATATAGCAAGACAGATGAGAGTTTTTATATTGCTGGGTGCATTTTCTTTAATTGCATGGATGTTATTACTTTATTATTTTGCTGATAAATTATTAAAACCTATAAATAAGTTAACGAGTTTAGCTTCTAAACTTTCAGATGGTCAATATAATCAAAAGTCTAATATGGAATACTCTGGGGAAATAGGTGAATTAGCAAAAACTATGGACGAATTGAGTGAAAATATTATAAAAAAAGAAGAGATAAAAACAGATTTTATTTCTTCAGTTTCTCATGAGTTAAGGACTCCTTTAACGTCGATTAAGGGATGGGCATTGACTATACAAGATAATGATATTGATCCAGAAACCCGAAAAGAAGGTATCATGATTATAGAACAAGAAGCAGATAGACTTTCTGAAATGGTTGAGGATTTATTAGATTTTTCTAGATACACATCATCTAGCTTTAATTTAACAAAGACAGAATTTGATATTGTGCCAGTTGTCAAAAATATTGTAAATCAAATGACTCCAAGATCAAAAGAAAAGAAAATTTCTTTAATTTTTGATACAAATGTTGATAGTGCGGTAATTGTTGGTGATAATAATAGATTAAAGCAAGTATTAATTAATTTAATTGATAATGCTATAAAGTTTACACTAGAAGATGGATCTGTAATTGTAAGCATAAATAAAAATGAAGAACTTGATGAAATTGATTTTGAAGTAGTAGATACAGGTATAGGTATTAGTGAAGATGATATAGATCTTGTAACTACTAAGTTTTATAAAGGAACTTCAAAAGGTTCTAATACAGGATTAGGCTTATCAATTGCTGAAGAAATCATTATTAAGCATGGAGGAAAATTAGAAATAGAAAGCAAACTTGGAGAAGGAACAGCTATAAAATTCAATATTCCTATTGGAGGTAGTGATGAAAAAAATTAAATTATTATTATTATTACTATCTATAAGTTTAATTTTGGTTGCATGTGTTAACGATAATTCTAAGGAAGAAATAGATTCATCAAATAATATTTCAGTCCCTGATAATGATCTGGATATAGAAGGTATATGGAAATTTACAAAGGATTATAATATTTCTGAATTATCTGATGAAAAATTAAATATTAATGAAATATTTATATCAAGAAAAGTTTCAAAATTTGAAACAGCTTTTATATTGAATCCTACTATATATTCAAGATATGTAAATCTTACTTCTTATTTGACAAATAAGGTTGCCAAATTACCTGAAGATTTTAATGAAAAATTAGGAATTTCCGAAGATATGGTTAAAGTGTATAATATCTCTGATAATCTATCTTCTTCATTTGAATTTGTAGATATAGGAGAAGGAAGATTATTAACTATATATTTAAGGAAAATAATTATATTTGAGAAAGATTCTGAATTAACAGAAAATGAAATTGAAAACAAATATAAAGAATTGAGTGAATTAAGTCAAAATTCAACAGAGATTGCTAATAATGAATTTGGTGCAGCAATATCATTTAGAGTTCGTGACAATAGTGTAAAAGAGTATATTAAATATGATTATTATACTTACTTTTTCAAAAAGACTAAGGATGATGTATTTCCTAAAATATTAAAGGTTAGAGATATTATAATTCCTAAGACGACTGGGTTATGGACGATAAATCAAAGTATTGTTGAAGATGGAACTAATACGATTCCGAACTATAGAATAAGTGCAAACCAAACTTTCATAGATGAAGATTTAAAGGTTAATAATATACAGGATAATTTTTTAAGAGTAATTGATTATGTAAGCCAAGACTTTATTGCAGTTACAAGCTATGTTGATACTGGAAAATCTTTAGCTGAAAGTTACAGTATTTATAATATTCATGAACTAGCAAGTAATAAACCTTTGAATGTTAATGAAATTGCTGGAAATGATGGGAATAGAATATATCAAACTGCATTTAAAGAAGTTAGCAATCAAATTATTTCTAATGAATTAATAAATATAACGTCTATCAGTCCGAATACAAGAAATATTGGTATAGAAAGAGAAAAAATGTCATGGAAATTCGTATCTAATTTAGACGTAGAAATTAATTCGGCTACAGGAGCTAGATTTACTAAGCAATTTGATTTAAACTTTTCTCCAATTATAAATATTGCTCAAATTCCATCTAATAATATTACATGGAGAGATATAATATCAAGAAAGCCAGGAGCAATAGATGCTACAGTTTCGCCAAATTCAACATATGTATTAGTACAAAATGCAAACTCTATCGAAATATTTCCTATAATATATAATTTTATAGGTAATAAAGCTTTATTTGCTATACAAAATGTTGATAATTATGAAATGGTGAGCGTAAATTGGATACAAAACGAAAATATAGATGGTTATTATGAAGAATATAATAAATTAGATAAATTAAATAATTATATAATTATTCCGAATTAAACCTTATACAATTATATATAAAATATAAGTAGAACCTAGATGATTTTAATTTAGGTTCTATTTTAATATTATAATTAAAAGTCACAAAAAAAAAGTGTATCAGAAACTAAATAATTCTAACACACTCTTTCAACTATTCTTGTGATCTATTGCTGTAATTTGGTCTTTCAACTAAGCCTGATTTTAATGCAGATGTAGAAACCCAAATTCTTTGAACTTTTCCATCTACAACAGCTTTAACTCTTTTAAGGTTTGGTTTGAAAGCTCTCTTAATTTTTTTGTTTGAGAAAGTAACTACATTACCAGATTTCTTCTTTTTACCTGTAATCGCACATTGTTTACCCATATATCCACCTCCTATAATTACTAGTATTACTCGAAATATTATAACATAAAGATATATTTTTTTGCAAGTTGTTGTTTCTACTGTTATAATTTACATATATATATTAAGGAGGTCAGTATGTCAGCTATATTAAAAAATGAACACGGAACAATAGTTTTTGATGAAAAAGTTATAGCTACTTTGGCGGCAGAAACAGCACAAGAATCATATGGTATAGTAGGTCTTGTTGCTCAAAATACGAGAGATGGAATTTTTGAGTTGTTAAAAGTAGAAAACAAAACAAAAGGTGTTAAGGTTAATGTTGTAGACAATGAATTAGATATTGACTTAATAGTAATGATGGAATTTGGTGTTAGAATAGCAATAGTTGCAGAAAACATCATTGATAAAGTAAAATATACTGTTGAAAAAAATACTAAATTAAAGGTTAATTCTGTGAATCTAATTATTCAAGGAATTAGAATTTAATGGGGGAAATATGAAGAATATAGGATTTGAGGATTTGAAATTAGCTATAATTGGAGCTAGTAAAAATCTTGAAACTAATAAAGAATATGTAAATGGACTAAATGTTTTTCCTGTTCCTGATGGAGATACAGGTACTAATATGTCCTTAACAATGAAATCAGTAAGAAATAAACTAGAAAGTGCAGAACCAAATATGAAATCAGTAGCGAAAGCTTTATCTACTGGTTCTCTGATGGGAGCTAGAGGTAATTCTGGAGTTATACTTTCACAATTATGTAGAGGTGCTGCAAAAGTATTTGAACAAGTTGAAACTGTAGAAATTATAAATGTTGTAGAAGTATTTGAATCAGCTAGAGATACTGCATATAAAGCAGTATTGAAGCCTACTGAAGGTACTATACTTACAGTAAGTAGAATGATTGCTGAATTTGCAAGAGAGAATTTCTTAAAATATGATGATATTTTAGTGTTTATAAATGATTGTATAGATGCTGGTAAGGATGCTCTTAAGAAGACTCCAGAAATGTTACCAGTATTAAAAGAGGCAAATGTAGTAGATGCTGGAGGTCAAGGTCTGATTTTCCTTTTAGAAGGAGCATATAGAACACTGAATGGAGAAGAAGTAATTGACAATCTAACAGACAGTGAAGTTATGAATATTAATCTAAATAAACATGTTGAACATGATTCAACAGTTAGACCTGAAGATATAGTATATGGTTATTGTACAGAGTTCTTAATACTAACAGATGGAACTGAGTCTTATGAAGATTTTAGAGATGAAATAAGTCCATATGGTGATTCAATAGTAGCTGTTGGTACAGATGATATGATTAAAATTCACATTCATACAGATGATCCAGGATTTGTTTTAGGACTTGCTAGAAAAAAAGGTGAATTAACAGGTATTAAAATCGAAAATATGAGACTTCAAAATGCTGAAGTTATAAGACTTAAAGAAGAGCAAGAAAAAGCAGCAAAAAAAGAAAATAAAAAGAAATATGGATTCGTTTCAGTATCTATTGGTGAAGGCTTTGATGAAATTTTTAATGATTTAGGTATTGATAAGCTAATAAAAGGAGGGCAAACAATGAACCCTTCTACTGAAGATATAGTAGATGCTGTAAATAGTGTCAATGCTGAAAATGTATTTATATTCCCAAATAATAAAAATATAATTTTAGCAGCTAAGCAAGCAGTTGAACTTGTAGACAATAATCTTATAGTTATTGAAACAAAATCTATACCACAAGCATTTACAGCTATGATTAATTTTGATGATTCAAAAACAGCTACTGAAAACTGGGAAGCAATGACAGAATCATTAAAAGAGGTAACAAGCTTACAATTAACTTATGCTATTAGAGATACTAAGAGTGGTGATTTAGATATCGAAAAAGATGACTATATAGGTCTTGAAAATGGAGACATAGTAGTTAAAGGTAAAGATATGAATGATACATTCAAAGATCTTATTAAGCATGCTGTAACAGATGAATCAGGAATTATTTCTATATATTATGGAGAAGATATTTCTGAAACAGAAGCTGTTGATTTACAAGAAGAATTAGAAAAAGAATATCCTTTAGTTGATATAGAGTTATATAATGGTGGACAACCATTGTATTATTATATAGCAGCAATTGAATAAGATGAAATTAACTGATATTAAAGGTATAGGAACTAAGAAACAAAAAATTTTAAACGAATTAGGTATTTATAATATATATGATTTGTTGACTTATATACCTATTAGATATGAAGATAGATCGAATAAGACTTTAGTTTTGAATGCGATTGATGGAGTGAAACAATATTTTGAAATTACAATTGATTCAATTTCTAAGACTTATTTTTACCAAGGTAAAAAATCAATTTCTAGAGTAAAAGGAAGTGATGATAGTGGGTCAATCAATCTAATATGGTATAACGATAGATTTTCATCAAAAAATCTAAAAATAGGAGAAAAATATAAGTTTTTTGGTTATTATAGTTCAGAAAAAAACGCTATAATTAATCCGGTGGTTTCAAAAATGATTGATAATAGCATAGGTGGGATTTATCCAATCTATGCTATAAAAAAGGGTGTATCTTCAAAAGAAATAATAAAGTATAAAGATTTTTTGTTTTATAAAGATGTAAAATTAGAAGATTATCTAGAAGATGATTTTAAAAATAAATTTAATATATTAGATATTAATGAAATATATAAAATTTTACACAAGCCAAAAAATAATATTGATTTATATAATGCACTTTATAACGATAGCCTAAGAAATCTGTATTTAGAGAAACTTGCAAATAGAATTTATACTGAAAATTTAAATAAAGATTATATTCAATTTAATAAATTTAGTCTGGTTGACTATATTAGTGAATTAGGTTTTACATTGACAGATTCGCAATACAATGCCCTAAACGAAATAATAAATGATATGACATCTAAAAAGAGAATGAATAGACTTTTGATAGGGGATGTTGGATCGGGAAAAACTATCGTAGCAATATTAAGCGCTATAATATCTGTTAAAAATGATTATCAAGTAGCATTTATGGCTCCAACTGAAATACTTGCAATACAGCATTATGAAAAAAATAAAAAGTATTTAGAAAGTTTTGGTATAAATTGTGAATTACTAATTGGTTCAACAAAAAATAAAGATGAAATTTATAAAAAACTAAAGAATGGAAATATAGATATTATATTTGGTACGCATGCACTATTCCAAGAAAAAGTAAATTTTGATAAATTAGGTCTTATAATTACAGATGAACAACAAAGATTTGGGGTTTACCAACGAAAAATGCTTTTTGATAAAGGGATATATCCAGATACTTTACTGCTATCGGCAACACCTATACCAAGAACACTCGCTTTAAGTTTATATGATAATCTTGATTTAACTTTTATAGAAGAATTACCTAAAAATAGAAAGCCAATTAAGTCTTATTTAACGAGTATATATAAAGAACAAGATTTTATTGATTTTGCATACAGACAAGTACAAGAAGGTAATCAAGCATATATAGTTGTGTCAAGAGTAGAAGCTGATGAAGATACAAATGATTTAGAATCTGTAGATAGATTATATAAAAAATTAAGTAAATATTTTAATTCAAAAGTAAGGCTTGGAAAACTTCACGGAAAAATGGATGCTAAAAAGAAAGAAAGTATTCAAGCCGATTTTGTTGATGGAAAAATTGATATATTAATAGCTACAAGTATTATAGAGGTTGGTATAGATGTACCAAAGGCAAATGTAATAATTATTTATGATGCTAATCAATTTGGATTATCACAATTACATCAAATCAGAGGAAGGGTAGGGAGATCTGATATTCAATCATACTGTTTTTTTGTTATGAATGAAAAGAATCCTGTTTCTGAAAAGTTAGAGTATATTAAAGATAATCTTGATGGATATGAAATTTCTAAAAAGGATCTTGAAATAAGAGGTTCAGGGGAAATTTATGGAACTAATCAATCTGGATTTATAGAATTTGAGAATAGATTCTTTTTCAATGAAGAATTAATATCAACTGTAAATAAGATGATAGAAGACTCAGATAATATCAGTTTGAATTTGAAATCTATAATTAATAAAAAGTTAGAAAAATTAGATAAAATAGTTATGAATTGAGGAAATATGTCTTTAAGAGTTATTACGGGTTTAAGAAAAGGACACAAACTTCAAGGACCAAAATCAAGTAATGCTAGACCAACAGAAGATAGAATTAAGGAATCCGTATTTAATATAATAGGCCCTTTTGACAATGATTTTATTGCATTAGATTTATTTGCAGCTACTGGAAATATAGGAATTGAGTTTTTGAGTAGAGGAGCAAAAAAAGTATATTTTTCTGAGTTAGATAGAGAAAATATAAAATTATTGGAAGATAATCTAGAACATACAAAGTTTAGTGATAAATCTATTGTTTTAAAAGGTGATTTTAGAAGAAATTTATTGCAAATAAGGGATGAAATAGATTTTGTTTACATCGATCCACCATATGATATAGAAGATTATTATATAGAATCGATTAAAATAATGTTAAAAAACAGATACTTTAAGAATGCATTATTTATAGCTGAAATGAATCAATATATTCATTTAACAGAATTCTTTGATAATTTAGAATTGGTTTATGAAAAAAAATATGGAAAAAAATATATTATGTTTTATAGGGAGAAAGAATGAGAGTTATCTATCCTGGAAGTTTTGATCCTGTTACAAATGGGCATTTGGACATTATTAGTAGAGCATCTAAAATTTATGATGAAGTCATAGTTTGTGTGCTTATTAATAATTCAAAAAAATACTTATTTACAATGGATGAAAGAATTGAAATGTTAGAAGATATATTATATGATTATAATAACGTAAAAGTTGCAAAATATTCTGGTCTTTTGATTGATTTTGCAAAAGAAAATCAAGCAGATGCCATTATAAGAGGAATAAGAGCTGTATCAGATTATGAGACAGAACTACAATTTGCTCAAATGAACAAGGTATATTCAGGTGGAGTAGTAGAAACATTATTTATGGTTGCCGAACCTAAATATTCATATCTTAGTTCTAGTATAGTAAAAGAAATAGCATCTTTTAATCGAGATGTTAGTGGTTTAGTTCCTAAAAATGTAGCTAATAAAATTAAAAACAAATTTAATTAGGAGGAGAAATGGATATAATTTCATTATTGGATGAATTAGAAGAACTTATAGATGAAGCTGGATCAGTACCATTTTCAAAAAAAGTTACTGTACACCCAGACGATATTTATGGGATAATTAATGATATGAAAGATTCTATTCCACAAGAAATCAAAGACGCACAATGGGTAAATGAAGAAAGAGATAGAATTATTTCTGAAGCAAATGCTCAAGCTGCAAATATTAAAGAAAGAGCTCAAGAAGAAGTTCAAAGATCTTATGAGGAAGCAAATAGAAGATTAAAAGAATTAGTTAATGAAAATAGTATTACAGTTGCTGCTAATGAAGAAGCTGATAGAATTATTTCTGAAGCTAAAAGCACAGCTAATACAATTACAACTAATTCATTAGCTTATGTAGATCAAATTTTATCAAAGACAGAAGATGAAGTTAAGAAAACTCTACAAGTTATTGAAGAAAATAGATCACAATTAAAATATTAAAAAATAGGGTTGCTGTATATATGCTGCAACCCTTAATTTATGAATGGAATATTTTGATAAAACGCTTTTTTTCCCTCTTTATCATCTATATAATAAAGTTCATTCGCTTTAATCTCTATATCAAATATTGATTTATCTATGCTGTTTAAACTATAGCTATCTTTAAAATTAGTTAAAACTTGAAGCTCTTCCATATCTTTAATTTCTTTAAGTAATTTAGCTCCTTTATCATTAAATTTAAGAGCGTGTATATAGCTTATATCTATCATGTTTTCTACGAGTTCATCATTTATATCTAATAAATAATTTAATACAAATCTTTTAAGTCTAGATTTTGTATGTCTTTTATTGTGTGATTTTTGTACAGTATCTTCAATACTTGAATCTAGATTATTACTAAGTAAATTTAGTATGCCTGTCTCAAATCCAGCAATATTTTCAGGATTTTTTCTTAAAATATTAACTAAATATTTAAATATGGAAGTATAATCATTTAAATCTTTTATATTTTTAGGTATTAAATTTTTTATATCTGCTGGTGCGTATTTTGTGAAATCAATATTTTTATTTATTAATTTTCGTATGGTGCTAGCAGATTGAAATTCAAAATCATCTAAAGTATCACTATTATAACCACCGTCATTTCTAATTATTGGAAAATAATCTATATTGCTATTTAATTTTTTTATTGCTTTTATATATTGAATAGCAAGTGTATTATTTGGTTTTGAAATAGTTTCGTAAATATTAGGATTAATTTCACGTATTGATTTTTCATAAGCGATCTTGTATGAATCGCCATTAAATATGTATTTTTTTTGTAATTCATATATAAGTTTTTCATTTTTTAATTGGAAATTAACCATATAATTAAAATCATCAATAGTATCAGCTTCAACTCCAAAGCTAATACAGTCTATTATTTTCATTTTATTTAAGATATTTATTGCAGTAAATGCAAATAAATTTGCAGATTGTAAACTTGCGATGGTAGGAAGTTGAATAACTAAATCACAACCATTTTTTATTGCCAAACTGGATCTATCAAATTTATCCAAAATAGATGGCTCTCCTCTTTGGACATAATTCCCACTCATGATAACAATGATATTTGAGTTTGGAAACTTTGATTTAATTTTATTTATTTGATGAATATGCCCATTATGTATAGGGTTATATTCTGCAACTATTGCAATATTTTTCATCTTGTATTAAATCCTTATTATTGATATAATTTTAAAACATAAGTTTAATTAATTATATACTAAATAAATAAATTATTGAATAGGAGTTAAAATGGATATTTTAGTATTAAATAGTGGTAGTTCATCTCTTAAATACCAATATTTAAATTCAGTTACAGGAGAAGTTTATGCTAAAGGGTTAATAGAAAGAATAGGAATCGAAGGATCAAATATTGCCCACAACACTAAAGATTATAAAACACAAATAGAAAGAGATTTACCAAGTCATAAAGAAGCGGTAGAGTTATTATTTGAAGTTTTATTAGATGAAGAACATGGAATAATTAAAGATATTGATGAAATAAAAGCTGTTGGTCATAGAGTTGTTCATGGTGGACCAATTGTTTTTCCAACATTAGTTGATGATAAAGTAATAGAAACTCTTGAATATGCTAAGAGATTTGCACCACTTCATAATCCAGGTGCTATTGCAGGTATTTTAGGTGTTGAAGAAGTAGCTCCAGGAAAACCAAATGTAATCGTTGTAGACACTGGATTCCATGCTGATATTCCTGATGAAAATTCAATTTATGCAATACCATACAAATATTACGAAGAAGATGCTATTAAAAGATATGGTGCCCATGGTATAAGTCATAAATATATAACTATGAAGACAGCAGAACATTTAGGAAAAGATGTTGAAGATGTAAATGTAATAACTGTACATCTTGGAAATGGTGCTTCTATAACTGCAGTTAAAAATGGTAAATCATACGATACATCAATGGGATTAACACCTCTTGAAGGTTTAGTAATGGGAACAAGATCTGGTGATATTGACCCTGCTGTAGTATTTACTTTAGGTAAATTACACAATTTATCATATGATGACATGGATACATTATTAAATAAACAATCTGGACTGTTAGGTGTATCAGGTGTTTCATCAGATATGAGAGATGTAGAAAAAGCAGCTAATGAAGGTAATGAAAGAGCACAGCTTGCATTAAATATGTTCTATAATAGAGTTAAAAAATATATTGGATCATATATGGCATTACTTGGAGAAGTTGATGCAATTTCATTTGCTGGTGGAATTGGAGAAAATTCTTATTCTACAAGAGCTCATATTTTAGATGGTTTAGAAAATTTAGGCATTATCTACGATAAATCATTAAATGACGGTGCAAGAGAAGAAAAAGAAATAACCGGAGAAGGTTCAAAAGTAAAAGTATTCATCACACCTACTAATGAAGAATTAATGATTGCTAGAGAAACACAAAATATAGTAGAAAATTTATAAAATAATTGACAAATACGCAAAAACTATGTATACTATTTAAGTATTTTGAAATGATTAATTTAAGGAGGTGTTCATATGGCAGTACCAAAGAGAAAAACATCTAAAGCTAAAACAGCTTCAAGAAGAGCTTCTTCATATAGATTAAATAAAGTAAACTTTGTAGTAGATAAAGAAACAAATGAAGCAAGATTACCACATAGAGTAAGTCCTTCAGGATATTACAATGGTAGACAAATATTTGAAGTAGAAGAAGAATAGAAATATCAATAACTGATATTATTTTGACATATATAAAGACTAGAAATCTAAATTTTTAGTCTTTTTTTATAGGTTCTAAAATATCTGTTGGGGGTGCTGCTAACTCCTAGCAGATATTTTAGAACCTAAATTAGTTCAAGAAATAGAAGAATATATCAAATGGTACAATGAAGACAGGATAAAGACAAAATTAAACGGAATGTCACCTGTTGATTACAGATTACATTCCGCTTAAAATATTATTAAATTATTC
>JAEZZN010000050.1 GCA_023418535.1 Bacillota bacterium
CTGCTTCAGCAGTAGTTGGGATAGTGGTGCGTGTGATAGAATACTCGGAGCCCCAATAGGGGCGTGCCGGTATTCGCGCCTTATAGGCGCAGTGCAAACTACCAGCTAAGCTGGTAGTTTTGATTTAAAATAATATAATTATATTTGTTGATATTAAGAAAACAGATATTTTAAATTTTAATATATGAGGAAATATGAATATTGATAATTTATCAGATTTGAAGCTTAATGAATTGAAAGAGATAGCAAAAGATTTAGGCATAAAATCAATCTCAAAGTACAATAAAGAAAATCTAATTGAATTAATAAAAATTACACATTCAGAAAAATCTAAACAAAATCAATCATCAGAAAATATCCAAGAAAAATCCCAAGAAACAACTAAAGAATCTCCAAAAATAAATCAAAATAAAAATCATGAAAATAATGATACAGAAGAAATAGAAGGATTACTTGAAGTTTTACCAGATGGATTTGGATTTATACGTACGGAAGATTTTGATTCTGGAGAAAGTGATGTATTTGTTTCGCCAACACAGATAAGAAGATTTAGACTTAAGACTGGTGACAATATAAAAGGATTAATACGTCCTACAAATGATGAAAAAGAAAAATATCCTCCCTTAATATATGTGCTTGGAATAAATAATCATTCCCCAGAAAATGCATATAAAAGAAGAGATTTTGAGGATTTAAAACCTATTTATGCTACACAAAAATTAAATTTAGTAGATGATGAAAATAATATTACTAATAGAATGATTGATTTATTTTCACCTATTGGTAAAGGGCAAAGAGGACTTATAGTTGCACCTCCTAAAACAGGTAAGACAACTATAATTAAATCAATTGCAAATGCTATTGAAAAGAATCATCCAGAAGTTAAAATATTTATATTATTAATTGATGAAAGACCTGAAGAGGTAACGGATATTGAAAGGTCGGTAAATAAATATACTGATAATAGAGATAAATTCTTGAGGACAGAGATTATTGCGTCAACATTTGACGAACAACTTGAAAATCATGCTCGTAGTTCAGAGATGACATTGGAAAGAGCTAAGAGATTAGTTGAAGAAGGAAAAGATGTTGTTATACTTTTAGATTCTATAACAAGAATGGCAAGAGCTTATAATATATTGACACCATCTTCTGGTAAGACCTTATCAGGAGGTTTAGATCCATTAGCGCTCTATAAGCCTAAAAGATTTTTTGGAGCAGCTAGAAATATAGAAGGTGGGGGATCATTGACTATTTTAGCTACAGCACTTGTCGATACAGGTTCAAGAATGGATGATATGATTTTTGAAGAATTCAAAGGAACAGGTAATATGGAGTTAAATCTTGATAGAGATCTTCAAGAATTAAGAATATTCCCAGCGATTGATATAATAAAATCTGGTACAAGAAGAGATGATTTATTACTTTCAAAACAAGCTAGAGAAGCGGTAATGAAGATAAGTCGAATGAACAAAAATATTAGAATTGATCAGGGAATGATGCAATTAATAAAAATTATGAATAATAGTAAAAATAATGAAGAATTCATAAAAATTATTAAAAATATTTAATAAAATTAAATGATTATGTTTTCATTTAAAAGCAAGATAAAAGCTTGATTTATAACTAATTATAAATCAAGCTTTTATTATTTCAAAATTTAGGAATCAAATATTAATGAATTTAAAATCAATTTTTCATGAAAACGTTGACAAAAAATTAAAATGATTGTATTATAAAAGTGTAAAAGATAGAAACTTTTTAAGACTGGCACAAAATTGTTTATTCTTTTTCATCATAATTAACTCCAAAAGAAAAGCAGAGAAATCTGCTTTTTATTTTTTTATTTATAAAATATTGTCTATATTGGGTATAATCATATAAATTAAACTAAACAGAAATCATATAAAAAAACGATATTTGTTTTATAGAAAATTTATTTTGTTGGAGAAATTTATGAAAAAAAGATTGTTGTTAGTAATTCTAGGATTCATATTTGTGCTTAGTGCGTGTACAAATAGTGAGAAACAAACAATTAATGAAACTAATAGTGAAACAAAAGTTGAAGTAGAAACAGAAAAAGAAACGATGGAGGAATCAATTTCCGAATCAAATTCTGAAGTTGAAGAAACAACTGAGGAAAAAGAAGAAAATAATATGTCAATGTCGGAAGAAGGAGTATTTGAGCTTTTAGGTGGTGGAAAATACAATTTAAATGAACAAAAAGGAAAAAAGGTTTATATAAAGTATTGGGCTTCTTGGTGTCCTATTTGTTTATCATCACTTGAAGAGTTTGATGATTTTTCAAAAGAAGATAATGATTTTGAAGTAGTTTCACTTGTTGCACCAAATTTTTTTGGTGAAAAAACTAAAGAAGGTTTTAAAGAATGGTTTGATGGTCTTGATTATAAGAATATGAAAGTATTAATTGATGAAAATGGTAAATATGTTTCACAATTTGGTGTAAATGCTACGCCTGTAAATATAATAATTGACTCACATGGAGAAGTTATTCAAGTTATTCCGGGACAACTTCCTAAAGATCAAATTAAGCAAATTCTAGATATAGTTGATTAATTAGATAATATGAAAAATAAAGTATATAGGTTTAAATTAAAGAAGAAAATGCAATTTTCTGATATAGTAAAAATTTTATCTTCTGTAGATGAAGTTTTAACAGTAGAATCTACAGAGGTTTTATAAAAAATACCCTCCTTACTGGTTTGTCCATTAAGGAGGGTTGTATTATGTTTGAGATTAGTTTTTTTTCTATTTAAGCCATTCATCGTCTATTTCTGAAAAATCATTTACAAAATAGTCGGCTACTTCTTTATTGTTTTCATTGCTATCGTAAGTTTCTTCATATATACCAATCGTTGTGAAACCAATCTCATTTGCAAGTCTATTTGCATATGTTGCATCATCAAAAAACACAATATTTTCAGGATTAGTTCCTATATTTTCATGAGTTAGATTAAAATATTCTAATTCATTTTTAAAATATCCTAAAGTGTCTGGAGTATATATTTCTGTAATATATTTATCTAAATTATTTGCTTTCAATGCGATTTCAGCATATTTATAGTCTGTTGCTGTTGCAACATACATTTTATAGCCTTCGTCACTCAATCTTTCTAAAGTTTCATATACAAATGGTTTAGCTAAATTTTCATTGTTATAATAATCTTTAAGAAAATTATCAATTAATCTAAAAACTTTTTTTTCTGGAATATGAGGATAGAGCTCGTGAATTAAACTATAAGTATAGTAAAGCATTGAATTATTATTAGGTGTAAAATCGTCTAAATCATCAATTTCATGATTAGCATTAATAATGTAGTTTTTAAAGTCGCTCCACATTACCATAGAATCTAACAAAGTTCCATCCATATCAAAAACAAGTGACTTTTTCATATAACCTCCAAATTTAAAATATGTATAAATTATATACTAAATATTTATAATAATCTAATATAATTGTTTCTAATCTTATGATATAATTAATATAAGATATGTCTATGAATACTAGTGTTTTCAAGAGATATTATTTTTATGCAATTTTAACATAGGCGTATATGATACTAGAGATAAGAAATAGGGGAAATTATGAATTTTAGAAAAAGAATTGCAATTGATTTAGGTACAACATCTATTTTAGTTTATTCAAGATCAAAGGGAGTTGTTTTAAATGAACCATCAGTAGTTGCTGTAGATAGATATACAGATAGAGTTATTGCTGTTGGAGAAGAAGCAAAAAAAATGCTTGGTCGTACACCAGGAAATATAGTGGCAGAAAAACCTTTAAAACATGGAGTTATTTCAAACTATAACTACACTGAACAAATGCTTAAATATTTCATAAAAGCTTCAGTAGGTAGTGGTCTATTGAAACCAGATTTAATTATTTGTGTACCTTCAGGAGCAAATCAAGTTCAAAAAAGAGCGGTAAGACAAGCTGGATTAAAATCAGGAGCAAATGATGTATTTCTTATAGAAGAGCCTTTAGCTGCAGCAATAGGTTCAGGAATTGATATTTCTGAAAACTCTGGACACATGATAATAGATATCGGTGGTGGTACAACTGATATTGCTGTAATTTCAAAAGGTGGAATAGTAGTTTCTGATTCTATAAAAATAGCAGGAGATGAAACCGATAAAGCGATTATAGAATATGTCAGACAAAACTTTAATGTAATAATAGGTGAAAAAATGGCTGAGGATATAAAATTATCAATAGGTACATTAGACGCTGTTCAAGAAGAGTTTGAAGCAAAAGGTAGAAATCTATACACAGGTCTTCCTGAAATAATTACATTAACACAAGAAGATATTTCTAAAGCTTTAGAAGGAATAATTTTGAAAATTGCAAATGCTACAAAAAGAGTAATTTCTAAGACTCCACCTGAATTAGTAGCTGACTTATATGAAAACGGAGCTATGTTAACAGGTGGCGGAGCATTAATTAGAGATATGAAAAATACTATTCAAGATGTAATAAAAATTAATGTGTTTATTCCAGAAAATCCTATATCATCAGTGGTTATTGGAACAGGAAAATCATTAAATTGGATATCAAAAATGGATTCATTTGAAAGTAATAGATTGGAAATGACTCGAAAATATCTTGAACAAAGAGAAAATTTAAGAAGAAGATAATAAGGATTTTTGATTAGAGAGGGGTTTGCCCCTCTTTTTTTTTTTATGGCTCAACAATATCTATTAAGGAGTAATATCTCAACAGATAGTATTGAAAATTTTAAATGTTTTTATTGACATCAAACAACTGTTTCATTATAATGAAACAAATAGTTAAATACAAACTAAACTATAGGTTGAGTTAGTAAACTACAGGTAGAACTAAGCTAAACTATGAGTTGAATTAGGAGCAAATCATGAATGTAATCAATGAAATTCAATACATAAATGAATCCTTACTATTAGCTATATTTATTTTTTCTTCAGAAAATGAAGCTTTAGATGAGATAGATTTTACTAAATTGAATATTTCACAGGAAGAATACTATTCCAAATATAAAAAATTGCACCAGTACTACACAAATATTGTGGATAAGGCTTATCCTTTGAAGGAAAAGTATAGCCATATAAAAGAGCTGTTTTTAGTAGAAAAGGGGAAAACTTCTATATTTTCCACTCTTATATATTCAAAGAGAAAAGCGTCCATAGCCGACTATAATTTTGAAGAATTTAGAGATATGGTTAGAAAGGTTATATTGGAAAATGTTGAGAGTAGACTAGGGGAAACTGAAAAAGATTTATCTGAAATTGACCTAATAGACAAAATAGATTATTTAGATGGAAGTCAGAAATTTGCTCTAGTTAAACTTTTTGACGAATCTAGGACTGACATGGAAGACCTATATAATTTGCTAGGCGATTTAGAAAATATCATAAAAGAAGAAATCCAAGAAATTACAGATCTCATAAGTGAACAATTAGAAAAAATAGACATCGATTTTTTAAGGGAATATAAACATTTCAATACTTTTGAACAAGGAAAAATGTTTGCTAAATTTGATACTCTCAATGTTTTTCCTTTAATTAATAACTTCCATGATATGGGAATTACATCTGAGTTGGATGATGATGGCAAATATCACGCCTACATAATCTTAGGCTTTTCCTGGATTATCCTTGAAGATTACAAATATGATTTTGAAAATAAATACAATGACATGCAAGAAACTTTATCAGTCATAGGAGAGGCTAATAGGTTTAAGATTATCCATCTACTAGCTAAAAAAAACATGTTTGGCCAGGAAATAGCGGACCAATTAAACTTGTCAAAAGGAAGTATAAGCCAGCATTTGAGCCAATTGCAAGAGAAAAATATAGTGGGTTTTTCTATAGATGGTAGAAAAATCTACTACGACCTAAATAAAACAACTATAAAAGAAATAATAAAATATTTTAATGATTTAATAGGAGTTAAAGATGAATAGGAATTTCAAAGATAGGATGTTCTTCTATTTCAAGGAGCTATTTCCAAATCTCTTTAGAAGGGATACTTGGTTAAAAACAATCGTAAATATGATAATGGCAGTTATTCATCCTTTGATGTCAGTCTTAGTTTTAAAGTATATTTTAGAATTAATAAAAAATGGCAAAATGGATGTCTACCAATTGTTAACAATAGCTGGAATATATACTTTTATATTTATAATATCTAAGTCTTTAAACTTATTTCTTGAAGGTAAGATTCAGTATGATCTTTTATTAGATAGAAATAATATCATGATTGAAATGATTGACAAAGTCATGACCATGGACTTTGAATATTTTGAAGACTCAGAATTTGAGCTTAAGATAAACCAAGCCTTTATGAGTGTTGGAGGGGATAGTAGGGGATATCAAAATATTTTGATGAGGACCTTTAGGCTTTTACCTAATCTTGTTTTGATAATAATCTTTTCGATTTTCTTATTAAAAGAATCATATATAGTATTTTTTGTAAGCTTATTATCCATGCTCATAAATTTATTCCTTGCTACAAAAACAGCTGAATATGCAAATAAGGCTAGACCTTCCATCCAAGATGAGTCTAGAAAATATAAAAAATATAAAGAAGTTGTAGAAGATTTTAAATATGGTAAGGATATTAGAATATTTACCTTAAAAAATAGGCTATTGGCTAATATTAAAAACTTTATGAATAGGATGCTTGATAAACAACATGATGTTGATAAGTACAGGTTTAAGATTTCTTTTTTAGAAAACCTATCTATTTACCTAGGACAATTTGTAGCCTTGCTTGTCTTTACTTACATGGAGATAAATGGGCAAATGACTATAGCAACTTTAATAGCTTCTTTGACTATCCTTACTATTTTGTCCAATATAATTCAAGCTGTAAACCAAGATGTGACAAATGTATATGAACATATTCAATATGTAATTTTAACCTATGATTTTCTAAATTCTAATTTAATAAAAAGTAGGGATGGGATAGACCATAAATTCAAAGGACCAATATCTATAAAATTTGATAGGGTTTCATTTAAATATCCAGGATCTGATAAATATGTATTTAAGGACTTATCTTTTGAAATGGATTCTAATAAAAATGTAGCTCTAGTTGGGGTAAATGGAGCAGGTAAAACTACCATAGTCAAACTTTTAGTTGGTTTATACAAGCCTACAGAAGGAACTATCTATTTAGATGGTGTAAATGCAGATGATTTAAGCATGGAAGCAAGATTTAGAATATTTTCCGTTGTATTCCAAGAAACAGAACCTTTGGCTCTTACAGTTGCTGAAAATATAGCATGTGTTGAAGATGGAATAAATAGGGAAAGAGTCAAAGAAACTCTAGAAAAAGTAGGTCTTTGGAAGAAGATATCATCATTAGAAAATGGTATAGATCAAAATGTTTTAAAGGTTTTATATGAAGATGGGGCTATTTTATCAGGTGGTGAAAATCAAAAACTAATGATTGCCAGGGCTTTATATAAAAAGGATACATCAGTAATGATCATGGATGAGCCTACATCAGCCTTGGATGCTCTAGCAGAAGAGAAAATATATAAAGAGTTTGATTCATACATGGGAAACAAGACCGGTATATTCATATCACATAGACTAGCCTCAACAAGATTTTGTGATGAAATTTTATTCTTGGATGGTGGTGAAATCTCAGCTAAGGGTAGTCACCAATATCTAATGGAAAATTCTAAAGAATATAGAGAAATGTTTGAAACCCAAGGTAAATACTATAAGGAGGTTGAAAATGAAATCCTATAAGACTATATCAAGATTAATAAAAGAAGCTTGGAAGATTGATAAGACTTACTTTGTCCTATTGGCCTTTTTTGCTGGCTTTGAAAGTTTAATCTCCATAGCAAGTATGTATTTACCTGCAAGTGTAATAGCGTATTTAGAAAAAGGTGAATCTTTCAAGACTATTCTATACCTAATACTTGCCTTTGTAGGAGGAATTTACTTATTAAAACAAATAAGCGAATTTATAAAGCTTAAATACCAAAAGAAAGCTAATTACCAAAGTGAAATGTTGGCGGTTAAGCTATCTGAAAAAACTATGGACTTATCTTATGATAATCTTGAAAATCCTAAAGTTTTAGACTTTATACAAAGAGCTAAAATGCCAATAAGTTGGGGATATATCGAAGTAACTTTGCAGGAAATTAAAGAACTTTTAATATCCTTAACCACCATATTTGGTTTATTAGTAATATTATTTACTCACAGTATTATATACACTCTTACAATATTAGTTATTTTAACAATTTCAACTTTAACAACCATACATATGAAAAAGAAGCATGATAGTCTGATGCAAGAAAGTATACCTATGAATAGGAAATACGGATATTTTATAAACGAGGCTATAGGAGATAGAAGTCAAAAAGAATATAGAGTATATGGAATAAATAAAATATGGATTTCTAAAATGCTTGAATATGGAGACTTTATATTCAAATGGATTTCTGACATGATTAATGTTTCAACTAGTTTAGAAGTCTTTAGAACTATCTTTGCTAGTTTAATTACCTTTATAGCTATAGCTTATAATGGAACAAGATTAATAAGTGATATATGGGGTCCGGTAATAAGCATAGCTACCTTTACCCTAGTTTTTAATTCAACAGATAAATTAGTAAATCTTATCCAAGCTGTATCAAAATCAATCTCTGGGCTTAATACTGCCAATGCCCACTTAAGTCCATGGAAAGACTATATCGACTTAAAAGAATTTGAAAATACAGGAAATAAAAAGGCGGACAAGCTAGAAAGTTTGGAATTTAAAAATGTTTATTTCTCCTATCCAAATACAGATAGATTAATATTAGAAGATGTATCATTCAAGATAGAAAAAGGCGAAAAAATATCAATTGTTGGATTAAACAATGCTGGTAAGTCTACCATAGTAAAGTTAATATCTAGATTTTATGAGCCGGATAAGGGTGAGATTTTATGGAATGGGATAGATATAAAAGATTATGATATAAATTCTTATATAGACCAAATTTCAGCAGTTTTCCAAGACTTTACCCTAATGCCATATACTATATTTGAAAATATAATGCCTGGATCTGATGATAGGAAAGAAGCTGAAGAGTCCTTGAAAGATGTAAATATGTATGATTATATTGAAAGTCTACCTAAGAAAATGGATACCTATTTAGATAAGACTTTAGAAAAAGATGCTACACATTTTTCAGGTGGACAAGCTCAAAAACTGGCTATAGCTAGAGCTATAAATAAGGGAGGATCACTTATGATAATGGATGAGCCAACTGCTGCTTTAGATCCTATAGCAGAATTTGAAATTTTTGAAAAATTTGCAGACTTAACAAAAAATAAGACTTCTATATTTATATCCCATAGGATGTCGTCATCAACTTTCTCTGACAAAGTCTTATTAATAGATGGTGGAAAGGTTGCCGCTTATGACCACCATAGTAAATTGATGAAGGGTCATAATTTATATAGAGAATTATTTGAAACTCAAGCTAAAAATTATATATAGAAAAAATAAAATAAATTTTAATAGAAGAGTCATTGTATTTACTATGATTCTTTTATTTATGTAAAAATAGTTAGTATATAAATAAAGTATATATGATGAAAATGGATATAATAAATATATATCATAATAAAAGTGACGTGCTGAGTTTTTTTACGTCTATAATATTGGAGGATGAATATGGATGATAAAAAGATAGTCGACTTATTTTTTGAAAGAGATCAAAGAGCTATAAATGAAGTGTTAAATAAATATTTCAATTATCTTTTTGTAATATCAAATAATATAATCAATAGTTTTGAAGATGCAAAAGAAATAGTTAATGATACAATGCTAAAATTATGGGATAGTATCCCTCCTAATAAACCTGAAAATCTTAAATCCTATTCCGCAAAGATAGCTAGAAACTTAACTATAGATAAATACAGAAAAGAGAATGCAGAAAAAAGAGGGTCTAATAATTATGATTTAGCATTAGATGAGCTAGATAAATACATTCCAAGTAATAAAACTGATATTAATGAAGAAATAGATAATATATATTTTAAGGAAAAAATAGAAGAGTTTTTAGATGGTTTAAAAAAAGAGGAAAGACTAATATTTATTTATAGATATTGGTACTTTTATTCCATAGATGAAATATCAAAAAAATATGGATTTACAAATTCTAAAGTAAAGATGACACTTTTAAGAACAAGGGAGAAATTAAAAAAATATTTAGTGGAGGAAGGTATTAATTTATGAAATCGAATGAAAAATTCTTAAAACTATTGAATGAAATAGATGATAAATATCTTGAAGAAGCAGAAGAATATACAAACAATCATGTAATTAATTTTGAAGAAAAAAAGAATGAAAAAGAAAAAAAATCAAATATATTCAATATTAAATATTTATCTTTAGCTGCCTCCATGTTCTTAATTCCTGTTCTAATATTTAGTTTAATAAATAGAGATAATGAACGTAATGATATATATGGACAAGAAGAAATATCTATGTACAATGAAACAGATGATTCGTATACTTACAAAACTATAGAAGATATCAAAGTAAGATCTAAAGATAAAAATAAGTTAGATATTAAATATATAAATGAATTAAAAAAAGAAAAAGAATTCTATTTAAAATTAAATTCACTAGAGAACTCAGATCCAGATAAATTAAAAGATATAAATGATTATTATATTGATTTAGATGAAAAGAAACTTGTAATACTTACTTTAACAAATAATGATAAATTTATAGATGATATAAATAAATTAAATTCTAATCAGGCAAATATATCTATATTGGAAATTAAAGAATAAAAAATGTGACCAAATAAAAATATATCACGTCTATAATATTGAGATGGTTAAAAAATATGTCTCAAGATAAATAAAAAAAATGGGAAAAGAAAGAAGGATATTATGAAAAAATCAAGAAAATTTATATTACCAGCTTTAGCACTAGTATTAATATTATCACTAGCAGCATGTGGAGAAAAAGATATGCCTGAAGATGATTATAAAGGTGAAATGCATCAAGGAATCTATTTAGGAAATGGATTATTCTTAGGAAAAATGAAAAACGAAAAACAAGATGGTTATGATTTAATGTATGTTACAACTCCAGACAATTCAAAATTAGAAATTGGTAAAACATATGAATATAATGTATATACAGTTCTAGAATCTATGCCTGGTCAAACTACCGTTAAAGAAATTAAAGAAGTTGAAAATAATGAAATTACAAAAATTGATGAGATAACAGCTTCTTTATTACTACAATATGTAGATACTGAAAAAACAAGTGTAAACTTAATGTATCAATCATCAGATAAAATTGTAAAAGATTCATTAGTATACAACAAAGAAAATACAGAAAAATTAGATAAAAATGGTGTATTAATGGTTTATGGTAAAGATAGTGAAAAGTTAGCAAAAATGCTTAAAGAAGAAGGATTC
>JAEZZN010000063.1 GCA_023418535.1 Bacillota bacterium
AGAGTATGGAGTCGCAGGAAGCAATGATAAAATCCGGTGCTCCCTTTGTAAAGGAAACCACTTTATTCGCCTCGAAACGGGAATGGAAAGTCGTCATCATTTTGCGGTCGGAGTCAAAGGGGATTTCTTCCAAACGGGGATACGTTTCATTCAAAGCAGCTTTCTCTTTTTCGGCTTTCATTGCCAAGGTAATGAGCGCGCCCTCGGTGGGATCGCCGATACATACGTGTTGTCCGTTTTGTTCGCTGATGCGGGCATCGTTCGTTAAGGCGCCGATTGCCAACAAAGTTTCGAGCGATTGCGAAGATTCGTTACCGCCGTCTTGAAGACGGATTTCTCCCGCCGGAGAATAGCCTGTGCCGCTTACGGTATATACACGGTTGTCTGTGAAAATACGTGTTACCGTCATTTCATTTTGCGTCAGGGTTCCTGTTTTATCCGAACAGATAACAGTGGTAGTTCCCAGTGTTTCTACCGATAACAGCTTCTTTACGATGGCGTGTCTTGCCGCCATGCGGTTCATGCCCATGGAAAGAACAATGGTAACAACCGCCGTCATTCCTTCCGGAATGGCAGCTACCGCTAAGGAAATCGCCGTCATAAAAATATCTAAAATCGGGTTTCTGGCAATCAATCCCAAAATAAATACGAATACCGCGACAAAAGTGACCAGTAATCCCAACTGTTTGGATAATACCGCCAATTTTTTTTGCAAGGGAGTCTGTTCTTCCTCGTAAGAGGAGATTGTCTGTGCAATTTTTCCGATTTCCGTGGATTTTCCGGTATCCGTTACAATGCCCACGCCATGACCGTAGGTAACAATGGTGGAGGAATAGGCGTAATTTTCGCGATCGCCGATTCCCTTTTCTTCGGTGTAGTTGTTGTCAGCATTCTTTTCTACCGCTACGGATTCTCCCGTAAAGGAAGATTCGTCAATTTTCAAATTCGACGACTCTGCCAAACGCATATCCGCGGGGACAATATCTCCGGTCTCGAGGATTACAATGTCGCCGGGGACCAGTTCGGTGGATTTCACCGTTTGATGTGTCCCGCCGCGAATGACCTTCGCGTTGGGGGAGCTCATTCGCTGTAATGCAGCTACGGAGTCTTCTGCACGTCCCTCCTGAATAATGGACATTATCGCGTTCAATACCACAATCGACAGAATAATGACGGTTTCCACCACTTCTCCCGTTATCGCCGAGAGAATGGCGGCAATAATCAGGATAATGACCATCGGATCCATCAATTGTTCCGCCAATTTTTTTGAGAAGGGCTTTTTCTTCGCCTCTTCCAATTTGTTTTCTCCGTACTGTTGGAGTCTCTGCTTTGCGGTTTCTTCGGAAAGTCCGTTTTTTATGTCGGTTTCCAATTCCTGCTCCAAAGTTGAGGGACTCTTTTGGTACCACTCCATACATAACCTCCTCATTTGTTTTCGGGAAAAAAAAGACCTAGGCTACCGCCTAGGTCTTGCTACCTTATGTGTATAAGGCATAACACCGGGTACAAAGACCGAGATTGACGGCGTTATGAAATAAGCTACTCCCCTATCTTCGCACTATTATACTGTATTTTCGGAGAATTGCAAGGAGAGGAACGCTCCTTCAGAATCTCCAAAAGCGCAGAAAAAACGGTACCGCAAAGGGAAACAGTTTTACCCGAATAATGGCAATTGCCGCTCCGAACAGGATACCGAAAAGTACCTGAATCGGGGTATGTCCTAATATCTCCTTGATAGGCGTATAGGAGGTACCGCTTTTTTTCGCCAACTCGTGTCCCATACGATTGAGTATCTGCGAATAAATGCCTACGGCATAGCGCACGTTAAAACTGTCATAGACGACAACCGCCCAGAAACCGAAGGCAAGCGCGAAGATGCCGGTGCGAAAACCTTCCAAAAAGCCGATTTGCAACATAAGGCAGGTAACAAAAGCGGAGTGGGCGCTGGGGAAACCGCCGGAAGAAGTGAAATAGCTCCATTCAAAACGACGATTGGCGTGTGTTTGCAAAATAACTTTTAATCCTTGGGCGAGTGTCCAAGCGATGGTGGAGACAAGTACAATATCCATGCGAGTCCTTTCTATCTCGGAGTATCAATTTTCGTCCAAAACGCAGTGCCGCCAAGCAGCCTGTGCTTCACTCGGATAACCGATGTCATAGCCGGCTTCTTGAATTTTCCGGGTATCGGCGGTATGTCGGGGAACCAAATGCTTTTCCAGTTCTTCCGCCCATTCGGCATCCGTGGCGGAAAGCGGGAAAAAGAAAACATCGTCCGTGAGTTTTGCTTCTCTCGGAACCGCGTCGGAAGTCAGAGCGGGCAGCCCACTCGCCTGCGCCTCAATGAGAACAATTCCCAAGCCTTCGTAAAGGGAGGGGAATAGCATAATATCCGCAGCACTCAGAAGGGCGGGAATGTCCGAACGCACGCCCAGAAAACGGATGGCATGAGAAGCCGGGGACTGTTTTGCATAGGCATGAACCTCTTCTTCCATTTCACCGCTTCCGACGGACAACAGCACGCTGTCGGGATTTTTTTTGTGGAAGGCACTGAAAATATCGATAAGGCGTAAGGGATTTTTTTGCAAACTCAAACGCCCCACGTGAATAACGGCGACGGTATCTTCCGAAAGTCCCAACTCGTTTCTGGTTTTCTCCCGAAGAACGGGATTCCATTCATATTTTTCGAGGAAAATGGCGTTCGGAACGATGAGGGTCTTTTTCTCGGTTCCGAACATATAGCGAGCGGCAAGAGGACTGCACGCTATGCGGGCATTCGACAAC
>JAEZZN010000097.1 GCA_023418535.1 Bacillota bacterium
CGAGCAAAAAAAACATTAAAAAAGGGCTTGTTTTGTGTACACAAAACAAATCATATAAAAAAGCTCTATGAATAAGTGAGGATGCTGATTATAAAGAATCAGCACCCCCAACAGTTGACATAGAACCGGAAAAGATTTAGTTGCATTTGAAAAATTACTATACAATGGAGAAGTAATAGCAAGTCATGAAGATATAAATGATGAAGATCAAACTGTTAGAGTAAATAATATACCAGAAACTCCTAAAAATCCAAGAACAGGCGATTTAGGAATATTATTACAACCTACATTATTGTCACTATCTTCAATAATCTTATTATTCTTTAGAAGGAAACAAAAAAATAATCGCAAATACATTTAAAGAATTATTGAAATGTGCAAGAAGCAATATAGATATTAAAAAGAGAATATTTAAGTGAAAATGATAAAAAGATGGCTAAAAAAGCCATCTTTTTTTGTGTCTTATTGATGTTTTGTTTTGTAAAATAAATTATTTATTTTCATGTTTTCAACATATAAATTAAATATATTAAAACTAAAATAAATATTAATGGTGCCGATAGAGGGAATCGAACCCCCACGCCCTTAACAGGCATCAGATTTTGAGTCTGACGTGTCTACCAGTTCCACCATATCGGCTTAACAAATAAAATAATAACATTTTATATAAATTTTATCAAGAGAAAATAATCGCTAATTTTATATGTTATAATCTAATTATGAATAATACGAGAGTTTTGCTTTAATGCAAATTTTATTATATTAGGAAGGAAAATATGAAGAAAATACTATTAATCGATGGTTCCAGTTTAATATTTAGAGCATTTTATGCTATAAGAAATTTATCTACTAGAGAAGGAATTCCAACAGGTGCAGTATATGGATTTATAAATATGTACAATGCAGCACTGGAAAAAATAGATCCGGATTATGTACTAGTTGCTTTTGATAATGCTGGCCCAACTATTAGAACGAGAGAATTTGCTGAATATAAAGGTACTAGACAGAAGACTCCAGATGAATTGCTTACTCAATTTGGAATGGTAAAAGATTTATTAGATTCTTACAATGTAAAACATATAGCACTTGATGATTATGAAGCTGACGATATAATTGGAACTTTATCAAATATGGCTTCAAAAAATGGGGTTAAATCATATATGCTTACAGGAGATAGAGATTATTTCCAATTAGTTAATGAAACAGCAAATGTTCTTTATACAAAGAAGGGGATTTCAACTCTTGAAATATATGATTTAGAAAAAGTTGAAGATCAGTATGACTTAACACCTGAAAAATTAATTGAGGTTAAAGGTTTAATGGGAGATACTTCAGATAATATACCTGGAGTACCTGGAGTTGGCGAAAAGACAGCGATTAAATTAATTAAAGAATATGGTGATATAGAAACTATATATGAAAATATAGATAAAGTTTCTGGAAAGGTTTTAAAACAAAATCTTATAGACAATAAAGCTCAAGCATTTATGTCTAGAAAATTAGGAACAATATATACAGATATAAAACTTGATTTTGATATTGAAGACTTAAAGCTTGTTGAACCTAATAGAAATGAATTGTATGAAAAATATAAAGTTTTAGAATTTGGTAAACTAACTCAAGAATTTTCTCCAAATACTGATGAAGCCTTTGATTTTGAACCTTTAATTGTTGGGTTAAACAGAATGGCTGATGTATATCATTATGTTAAATCAGAAAAGAAACTTATATTTGATATTATATGTGAAGGTGATTATTTACAAGAAAAACCAAGATATTTAGCTATAATGGGTAAACAAAACCATATTATGTTGGTTGATTTACTTGTGGATGAATTTCCATTTGTAACTAAATTTAAAGATTTATTCGAAGATGATGAAATAGTTAAGGTTGGTTTTGATATTAAAAAACTAATTGTAATGTTGAAAAAGATAGATATAAATCTTGAAAAAAATTACCAAGATTTGATGATTATATCATATCTAATCAATCCTAAAGGAGACTATTCATTAAAGGATATTGCATTTAGTGAATTGGAAAAAGATATTAAATCATTGGATGAATATTTTGGAAAAGGAAAAGGCAAGAAAAATCTTGAAACTTTAGAAAAAGTCTATATAGAAGAATATTTAGCAAATAATTTATTTGTAATAGAAAGTAGTATAGATTCTCTTCTAGAAAAAATTGAAAACTTAAATATGAAAGATTTGCTATTCAATATAGACTTACCACTTGTTCGTGTTTTAGCAGAAATGGAAATGGTTGGTATTGAAACTCATAAAGATGAGTTTGATAAAATTGACAAGGAAATTTCTGAAAGACTAGAAACTACTACAAATCGTATTTACGAATTAGCAGATGAAGAATTTAATATAAATTCTCCAAAGCAATTAGGAGAGATATTATTTGATAAATTAAAATTACCAGTAATAAAGAAGACAAAGACAGGATATTCTACAAATGCAGACGTGCTTGCGAAATTAATAGATGAGCATGAAATCATTCCTTTGATAGAAGAATATAGACAGTTAGCAAAATTAAAAAGCACATATATAGATGGCTTAGTAAACTATATAGCTGAAGATGGAAGAATACATTCAAAATTTAATCAAACAATTGCAGCAACAGGAAGATTAAGTTCAACTGAACCTAATTTACAAAATATTCCTATTAAAACTGAAGAAGGAAGATTGATTAGAAAAGCATTTTTCGCTGGTGAAGGTAAGAAATTAGTATCTGCCGATTATTCACAAATTGAGTTGAGAGTTCTCGCAGCACTTACAAAAGATGAAAACATGTTAGACGCATTTAAACATAATATAGATATACATGCAAAGACTGCATCAGAAGTATTTAATGTAGATTTAGATAAAGTTACAAAAAGACAAAGATCAGATGCAAAAGCAGTTAATTTTGGTATTGTATATGGAATTTCTGATTATGGTTTATCAGAAGATTTAAATATATCTAGAGCACAAGCAAAAGAATATATTGATGAATATTTGAAATCATATCCAAATATTAAAAAATACATGAAAGATATAGTTAAAAAAGCTAAAGATGATGGATATGTTGAAACTATGTTCCATAGAAGAAGATATATAACAGAAATTAGTTCATCAAATTTTAATGTAAGAAGTTTTGGAGAAAGAATTGCTTTAAATACACCAATACAAGGTACAGCTGCAGATATAATAAAGATTGCAATGATACATGTTGCAAACAGAATAGAAAAAGAAGGATTGAAATCAAAATTGATTTTACAAATCCATGACGAATTAATAATCGAAGCTGTAGAGGAAGAGCTTGATACTATTGAGTCTTTATTAAAAGAAGAGATGGAAAATGCGGTAGATATTGGAGTAAAGCTCTTGGTAGAAGTTGAAATGGGTGATAATTGGTATGAAATCTAAAATAATAGGATTGACAGGATCAATTGCTACAGGGAAATCAACGGTTTCTAAATATTTAATAAAAAAGGGATATAAAGTAGTTGATGCAGACAAAATAACTCATGAATTGATGAAAAAAGATAATATCAATTATCTTGAAATAGTAAATTATTTTGGAAATTCTATTTTAGATAAAGATGATGAAATAGATAGAAAAAAATTAGCAAATATAGTATTTTCAGATAAAAACAAGTTAAATGCATTAAATAATTTGACCCATCCAAATATTTTTAATAAAATTAATGAAACGATAGAAGAATCTGATGAAAAAATTATTTTTCTAGATATTGCGTTATTAATCGAATTTATAAAAAATAATAGTTGGAATATTTCACTTGATGAGATTTGGTTAGTATATGTTAATAAAGATATTCAACTTGAAAGATTGATGAAGAGAAACGATTTTACTGAAAAAGAAGCTAAAATTAGAATAAAATCACAAATGGATATAGATGAAAAAATAAAATATGCTGATTTTATTTTATATAATGATAAAGATTTAGAGTATCTTTATAGACAGATTGATGAGAGGTTAAATTTATATGAAAGTAATTAAAAGATTATTAGTATTATTATTAATAATATTAATTATGTTGTTTGCATTAGGATATTTTATTTTATTTGCAACAGTTAAAAATAATCATAAACCACATATGGAATATATAGAAAAATATTCACAAGAATATGGGGTTGAAAAAGAATTAGTTGCAGCGGTTATCAAAACTGAAAGTGGATTTAATAAAGAAGCCCACTCTAGTGCTGAAGCTAAAGGATTAATGCAAATAACTAATGATACAGGTGATTGGATAGCTAATAGATTAGGTGAAGAGTTTATAGAAGATAAACTATATGATCCAGAAACCAATATTAAATATGGTATTTATTATCTAAAATATTTAATTAATTATTATAAATCTGTAGATTATGCAATAATGGCATATAATGCCGGATTTGGGAATGTTGATTTATGGATAAGAGAAGGTATATTGACAGGGAATGTAGATGATTATGAAAATATTCCATTTGCAGAAACTAGAAACTATATAAATAGAGTAAAAAAACAATATCATATAAATCAAGAAATTTATGATATTTATTACACTCCCAAAAAAGATAATAGATGGTTAATATCTTGGAATCTATATAAGACATTTTTATCAGATTTATTTAGATAAATAAGATATCTGTTGGAATTTATATCCAGCAGATATTTTTATTTTAAAAGATTATTAATAAAATTTCTTTTTTTACTTTGTGTATAACTGATATTTGCTAAATCCAGAAAAAATAGTTTAGATTATGATATAATATAATAGACTATTAAGTTAAATATTAATCAATAAAAGGAGATTACATATGGTGTTTAAGAAAACATTTAAACAGGGTTATCATATTCCTGCACATAAGGAAATGAGCCGTGGAAATAAGTACATAGAAATGCCAACTCCAGATATAGTTAAGTTATCAATGTTACAACACATTGGTACTCCTGCAAATCCTATTGTTGACGTAGGAGATTATGTAAAAGTAGGTCAAAAGATAGGGGAAAAAGTTGGCGCTATTTCAGCAAATGTTCACTCAAGTGTATCAGGTAAGGTTATAAAAATTGAAAAAGCTCATACTACACGTGGGAATACAGTTTGTATATTTATCGAAAATGATCATAAGGATGAATTAGCTTATGAGTTAATGAATAGAGACTATACAACAATGTCAAATGAGGAAATCATCAATATAATTGATGAGGCAGGTATTACTGGATTAGGTGGGGCATCATTCCCAACATCTGTAAAATTATCACCAAAAGAAGTGATAGAAGATGTAATTATAAATAGTGCAGAATGTGAGCCATATTTAACATCTGACGACACAATGATGAGAAATTTCTCAGAGGATATTGTAACAGGATTGAAAATTGAAATGAAAGTGGTAAATGCTAAAAGAGGTCATATTTTAATTGAAGATGATAAAGCTCAAGCTATTAAAGCGATTAAAGAAGCTGTAAATAACGATCCAAACATATGCGTTGTTGTAGCTAAAGCTAAATATCCACAAGGTGATGAAAAAAGAGTTATACAGGTTGCAACTGGGAAAGTTGTACCATTTGGACAATTACCATCAGCAGTTGGATGTATCGTATCAAATGCTACAACTGCATATTCAATCACTCAAGCTGTAGTACATAATAAACCTTTATATGAAAGAATAGTGACATTTTCAGGAGAAGCAATGAAGGCAAAATTAAATGCTTTGGTAAGATTTGGAACTTCTGTATCATTTGCTATTGAACATATAGGTGGAATAGATGAAGGTGTATCTAAATTTATTTTAGGTGGTCCTATGATGGGACTTGCATTAGAAGATTTTGAAATACCACTTGAAAAACCAACAAATGGTGTTTTAGCTCTTTCTTTAGAAGAAAGTGATTATCCAGAGCAAGAACCATGTATCAAATGTGCGGCTTGTGTTGAAGCTTGTCCAGTGTATTTACAACCTTTTAATTTAGAGCAATTAATTAATAATGGTGAAATAATGGAAGCGAAAGCAAATGACTTAATGGCATGTATTGATTGTGGATTGTGTTCATATGTTTGTCCATCACATATTCCTCTTGTTGAAACCTTTAGAGAAGGTAAGAGACAAGTAAGAGAACTACAGTTGAAAGATAAATAGGAGGAGATATGAAAAAAAGATTAACATTATCAACTACACCTGCTCCTCATATTAGAACTCCAAAAAACACTCAAACTATAATGCTTGATGTGATAATAGCAATGTTGCCAGCATTAGCAGCATCTATTTACTTTTTTGGAATAAGATCACTATTTTTAACTTTAGTTACAGTGGCAGCATGTGTATTGTCTGAATTCGCGATACAAAAAGCTCTTCATAAGAGAGTAAGAGTAAGAGATTTATCCGCAGTGGTAACAGGTATGTTACTTGCATTTAATTTACCAGTAGAATTTCCATTTTGGATGGCGATTATTGGTGGAATATTTGCAATCGTAGTAGTAAAAGAATTATTTGGTGGTATTGGTCAAAACTTTATGAACCCAGCATTAGCTGCTAGAGTATTTTTAATGATTAACTGGCCGGCACAAATAGGTACATTTACATATGATGGCGTAGCAGGAGCTACACCACTTGGTGGAAGACCAACTTCATTAATGGATTTATTTATAGGTAATATACCTGGGACTATTGGTGAAGTTTCAAAACTAGCTATACTTTTAGGTCTATTATATATGTTATATAGACAAGTTATTAATTTAAGGATGCCAGTAATTTATGTGGCAACATCAGCAATATTATTCTACATATTGAAGTATGATTTGTATGATACACTATATCAAATATTATCAGGTGGTATTATTTTAGGTGCTGTATTTATGTTAACAGACTATTCATCATCACCAATGTCACCACAAGGGCAAATTGTGTATGCAATAGGTGCAGCGATATTGACTGTAGTTATTAGACTATATGGAGGATATCCTGAAGGAGTATCTTTTGCGATCATTATAATGAATGTTTTAGTTCCTACAATTGATAAATATATTAGACCGCATGTATTTGGTGTAAAAGTGGGAGGCAATAAATGAAAAAGACTAGTTCAATAATTATTTTAATTTTATTAATTGCCTTAGGTATAGGATTAATATATGGAACAAGCAATTTTCTTGCGACCGTTGAAGAAAAAGAAGGCGGAGTAGTAAGTGAATATGCTTCAGTATATCCTGATGGAGTTGAATTTAATCCTATTGAAATTGAAACTGAAAATAATTTCAATAAGGTTTTAGAAGTCACAGATGGTTCAAATGTAATAGGTTATGTATTTGATGCTGTTACAGCAGGGTATGGTGGAGACCTGAATTTTAGAATTGGAATTTCTAAAGAAGGAATAGTTCAAGGATTTCAACCATTAACACATAATGAAACTGAAGGATTTGGTAAGAAAATAGAAGAATCAGAATTTATTGATGGAGTTAAAGATGTAAATCTTTCTACAGGAAATGTAAATTTTGGAGAAGGAAACAAAGATAATGGTGAAATTGTAGCCATATCTGGAGCTACAATTACTACAAAAGCTATTACAGATGAACTAGTGAAAATAGTAAATGCTCTTTCTAAAATAGATGAAAATATTAAATCAGTAGAAAAAGAAATTCCATATTATGCAAATAAATGGCAAGAACTTTTCAAAAATGCACTTCATATATTTAGTTTTGAAGAATTAAAAGATGAAGAAATTTATAATGAAAACTTTAATAGAATTATAAGAGTAAAAGATAAAAATGGTGAACTAGATTCATACATATTACAATTATCAGAACAAGGATTTGGTGGTTCTATAAACTCTCTAGTTAGAGTCTCAAAAGATTATAGAATATTTAATATTGCATTTGGTGAATTTAATGAAACACCAAATTATGGTTCCTATGCTGATACAGATGAATATAAAGAATTTGTGAAAGGAATTAATTTAGATAAGAATTTAATAACAAAATCAATTAAATTGCTTGAAAATCCAAAACATGAAAAAGATTTATTATTAATTTCTGGAGCAACAGTAACATCAAAAGCATTGCAATCATCATTAAATGCGGCAATCCAAGGTTTAGTACAATTTGATAAGATAAAGAATGATGATAATAAATATGAAGCTCTAGATGTTGATAAATTACTTGCTGAAAATAAGGAAGATAAAGATGTATCATTCGATCATTCAGGATTTGATGTAGAAGAATCTACACCAATTGATGGTGGCAAAAATGATACAGTACTTCAAGTATCTGAAGCTAAAAAAGGTGGAGAGTCAGTAGGACATATATTTGATTTATCGACTTCCGGATTTGCTGGAAAAATTGAATTTGGTGTATATGTTGACAATGATGGAATTATAAAACAAATAGTTATTTATAATCATAATGAAACTGAAGGTTTTGGTAAAGGAATAGAAGAAGAATCATATCAAAAATCAGTAATTGGTAAAGATTTGAAATCTATTGACACTTTCAAAGCAGGTGATAATATAGATGCCATTTCAGGCGCAACAATCACAACTGATGCTATGATAAAAGCATTTAATGCATTATTAGAATCATACAAAGGTTTATAATAGGGGGTTAATATGAAAAGAAAATTAGATAATATTTTAGTTGATAATCCTGTATTAGTAAGAAGCTTTGGTTTTGTTTCAATACTTGCAGCAAGTACAACAGTAAAAGGTGCGCTATTAATGGCTTTAGCGGTTACAGCAATTATGATTGCAACAAGTTTAATAGTTTCGTTATTAAAAAATTTAATTGATGAAAAATTTGAAGATATTATATTATTAGTATTAATTGCTGCATTTTCAGTAGTTGTAACTATGCTTTTAGAGTTTTATTATCCAATAACAGTTCTAAAAATGGGAATATCAGTACCACTAATAGCAGTAAACTCCCTTCTGTTACATAGATTAAAATCTCATGCAATAGGTGAAGGAGTTGGAAGTGCTTTAGTGGGTGCTATTACAGACGGAATAGGATATTTATTAGTAATACTTGTAATGGGAGCTTTTAGAGAATTATTTGGAATGGGTACACTATTTGGAATAAGAATAATTCCACAAGAACTTACTATTCCTACATTTTCAACTCCAATACTTGGATTTATAATTTTAGGTCTTTTGTTAGCATTTAGTAATTGGTATACAAGAAAGACAAAACTTGGGAGGGCTAGAAAATGATATTAATTCAAATAATTATAGCAACTGTTTTAGTGAATAATTTGATTCTTAATCAATATATTGGAATCAATCCAACTATTGCAGCTTCAAAAAATCATGAATATACAATTACGATGAGCCTTGCAATAATGTTTTTAATGACAATATCAAGTCTTCTTACAAAATTGATCAATGATTATATTTTGTTACCTAATTCACTTGGAGATTTTAAAATATTTGCATTTGTAATTGTCATAGCTTTAGTGATATTTATCGCAAATATAGTATTAAAATCTATAATGAAAGAAAGATATACGAAGATGACAAATTTCATGCCTATAGTAGTAATTAATAATCTATTTTTAGGTGTAGCTTTACTTGTGACTAAAGAAGGATTAAGTCTTGTTGAAACTATAGTATATTCTATAGGCGTATCACTTGGGTTCATGCTAATTTCTATTATAGTATCATCAATTAATTACAAATATAGACAAGCAAATATGCCAAGACATTTTTTAGAAAAACCTATAACTCTATTAGCTTTAGGACTTATAGCACTAGCGTTTTACGGATTTTCTGGATTAGTATAAAACACATAAAGAGATGAGCAATCATCTCTTTTTAATTTTTAAATACTTATAGTATAATAAGATAATACACAAAAAATATGTCTATGTTTTAGAAGGAGAATTGATGAAAAAAGAAAAAAATTTCAATAAACATGATATTAAAGATGAAAAAGATTTAATAAGAGAACAAATAAATAATAAAGATTCAGAAGTTGATGAAATCCCAACGTTAAATACATGGAGTATAATTTTATATTCATTTGGGTTAACTTTTATAGAATTACTTACTTTTGACTTAGTAATTTCTGATATTAATATTTCACAATATAGGATGAATATAAGTTTAGGATATATAATTACGTTTATAATAATATCTACAGTAACTGTTGTATATATGGCTGATAGATTCAAAGATTTTAGAGAAGGATTTATTGATTCAAAAGCAAATAAAATATTTATGATGATTGGTATAGTTTCAACGATAATAATTGCAAATGTTTATTTATCAAAGACTTTATTTAGTATAAGTATTTTAACTGTAATAATTATTGCAGCACTTACATTTATATCTGGTAGAATAATAGAAAAAAAAGATAAAGAAAAAAGAAATAATAAATAAAAAAAGAGATATTTCAAAATTAATTGAAATATCTCTTTTCGCTATGTAACGTGCGCATTTTGCGACTTTTATGTTAAGTAATGTTTATTTTATATATGTAATTACATAGCATAATCTCATCTAAGAAAATCTTAGATTAGGGGCGAGACTATTTATATTATAATGAATAAACAAATATTTTTCAACTATATTTATTTCTTTTACAAATAATACACAATTTATCGTGTTGACTCTTGAATTAAACACTATATATTGTATAATATTATTGTTGGAGGTATAAATATGGAAGTTATTAAAAGAAATGGAACGATAGCTGAATTTGATAAAGAAAAAATAATGATAGCTATTGAAAAAGCTATGAACTCATTTACTGGAATATATGAGGAAGGACTTGCACTAAAGATTGCAAATGAAATAGAAGAGATAGCTTCAAAGATGGATAGAGCGATTACCATTCATAGTATAGAAGACGAAGTTTATTATAGATTAATTAAATATGGTAATTTAGCAACAGCAAAATCGTATGAATCTTATAGATCTGTACAAGAGTTTAAGAGGAAAATGAATACAATAGATAATGATGTATTAGGTATACTTGATAAATCTAATTCAGAAGTTATAAATGAAAATTCAAATAAAGACGCTAAAATTGTAAGTACTCAAAGAGATTTAATAGCTGGAGAAGTATCTAAAGATATAGCTAGAAGAAAGCTTATACCAGCAGACATATTATTAGCTCATGATACAGGAGCTATACATTTCCATGATATGGATTACATAATGCAACCTATGTTCAATTGCTGCCTAATTAATTTGGAAGATATGCTAACAAATGGCACAGTTGTAAATGGTAAAAAAATAGATTCACCAAAAAGTTTCCAAGTAGCATGTACAGTGACTACTCAAATAATTGCTCAAGTAGCATCAGGTCAATACGGTGGTCAATCAATAAATGGTATAGATAGAATTTTAGCACCATTCGTAAGAAAATCATATAATAAATATTTTGAAACTTCCTTAATAGAACAAAAAGAAGTCTATGGAATAGAACCAGATATTGAAAAAGCTGAAAAAATTGCGTGGATGCGTACTAAGAAAGAAGTTAAAGATGGAATACAAACTATTCAATATCAAATTAACACATTAATGACTACAAATGGTCAAGCTCCATTTGTAACTTTATTCATGCACTTTTTACCTGGATTTGAATTCGAAAAAGAAGCAGCTTTAATCCAACAAGAAATATTAGAACAGAGATATCAAGGCATAAAAAATGAAGCAGATGTGTTCGTTACACCTGCATTTCCCAAATTAATCTATGTACTTGATGAACACAATGTACATCCAGACTCAAAATATTACTATTTAACAAAACTTGCTGCAAAATGTACTGCAAAGAGAATGTATCCAGACTATGTTTCTGCAAAAAAAATGAAGGAATTATATGAGGGAAATGTATTTTCACCAATGGGATGTAGATCATTTTTAGCACCATGGAAAGATGAAAATGGAAATTACAAATTTGACGGAAGATTTAATATGGGAGTTGTAAGTTTAAATCTACCGCAAATAGCCATATTAGCAAATCATAGTGAAGAAAAATTCTTTGAAATACTTGAAAAACGTCTAGAACTTGCTAAGAGAGCTTTATTACTTAGATATGATTTATTGAAAAATGCAACAAGTGATGTATCTCCAATTCACTGGCAATATGGTGCTCTAACAAGGCTAGATAAAGGTGGAGAAATTAGACCATATCTTGAAAATGGATACGCAACTATTTCTCTTGGTTATATTGGAATATATGAAGCTTCTGTATTAATTACAGGTAAGTCTCATACTGAAAAAGGAAATGATTTTGCACTTAAAGTTGTAAGAAGATTAAGACAAGCGACAGATGCTTGGAAGAAAGAAACAAAACTTGGTTTCGCTCTTTATGGAACACCAGCAGAAAGCTTAACACATAGATTTGCATCAATCGATAGAAGAAGATTTGGTGAAATTAAAGACGTTACAGATAAAGGGTATTACACTAATTCATATCATGTGGATGTAAGAGAAGAGATAACCGTATTTGATAAATTCGATTTTGAATCACAATTCCAAGAATTATCAACTGGTGGTATGATTTCATATGCAGAAATACCTAATATGAATAATAATATCGAAGCGGTTGAAACTTTGGTAAGATATATTTACGACCATATAATGTATGCTGAATTTAATACCAAATCTGATTATTGTCATGAATGTGGCTTTGATGGTGAAATCAAAGTAAATGAAAATAATGAATGGGAGTGTCCTAATTGTCACAATACTAATAAAGATAAACTTACAGTTATTAGACGTACATGTGGTTATTTAGGTGAAAACTTCTGGAATGAGGGACGTACTAAAGAAATAAATGCGAGGGTTTTACATATATGAGAGAATATGGTAATTACGCTCAAATAAGAAAATATGATGTGGCAAATGGTTTTGGGATAAGAGTATCAATATTTTGTACTGGTTGTACACATAAATGTCCAGGATGCTTCAATGAGCTTTATCAAGACCCGAATTATGGGGAAAAATGGACACAAGAGCAAACTGATTTAGTTGTAAAATATATGGAGGACACCGCCGTAAAAGGATTAACATTACTTGGTGGTGAACCATTCCAAAACACTTGGCTAGTTGATGTAATACGTGAAGTAAAAAAACAAACAAATAAAGAAATATGGGCATATTCAGGCTATACTTATGAAAAATTAATCGAAGATGAAGATAGACTGGAAATGCTAAAAGAATGCGATATATTAATCGATGGTCCATTTATACAGGAATTAAAAGATTTGAAATTACGATTTAGAGGATCTTCAAACCAAAGAGTAATAGATGTTCAAAAAACATTGGAAACAGGCAAAGTTGCGGTATTGGACATTGATTAAATAAAAAATAGAATGAAGAACATTACTATTTTAGTAGTGTTCTTTTTGATTGAATAATAAAAATATAAGCTAAGCATGAAAATTAAAATTAAACTGTTATGATATTAAGGTTAAAATTCATTTTTATTTATCCTTATTTTTTGATAAGCTATTATTAATATAAAGGAGTTGACATGGACGATAAAAAAAGATGCCCTTGGGCAGACTCTACAGATAGTATGCGAGAATATCACGATACGATTTGGGGAAGAGAAGAAAAAGACGAAAGAAAAATGTTTAGAATGCTAGTTCTTGAAATGTTTCAATCAGGATTATCATGGCAAACTATTTTGAATAAAGAAGAATATTTTGATGAAGCATTTGATGATTTCGATATCGAAAAAATTGCAAGTTATGATGAGTCAAAGATAGAAGAATTAGTAAATAATGAAAATATCATTAGACATAGAATGAAGATTGAAGCTACTATCAATAATGCAAATAAAGTGATTGAAATTCAGAAAAAATATGGTTCTTTTTCAAAGTTTATTTGGAGATATGTAATAGATACTCCGATAATAAATCCATGGTCTGAAATGGAAGAGGTTCCATCACAAAATTATCTTTCCGATAAAATAACTCATGATTTGAAAAAAATAGGATTTAAGTTTTTAGGAAGCACAACTATTTATTCATGGCTTCAAGCAATAGGAATGATAAATGATCATTTACTTTCATGTGATTTTAAATACATCGATTAGAAAATATAGTTTATTATTGACAATAAAATCAATAATAAACTATATTATTGTTGATAAATAAAATATATAAAAATAAGGGTTAAAATATTTTATATAGGAAGTTTGTATGAAAAAGAAAATATTATGGATTGTAATTCCTTGTTACAATGAACAGGAAGTTCTTTCAATAACAGCTCCAATGTTTTTGGAAAAATTAAATAGTCTTATTGCGTCAGATAAAATTTCTAACGAAAGTAGAATACTTTTTGTTAATGATGGCTCAAAAGATGAAACCTGGGAAATTATCAAGAGTATAAGTAGACAAGATGAGCATTATTTAGGCATTAGTCAAAGTAGAAATAGAGGTCATCAAAATGCAGTTTTAGCTGGGTTGATGGAAGCAAAAGATTATGCAGATATCACAATTTCAATCGACTGTGATGGTCAAGATGATATTAACGCAATGGATGAAATGATTGAAAAATATATGGATGGATATGATGTCATTTATGGAGTTAGAAATGACAGAACTACCGATACAATTTTTAAAAGATTTACTGCACAGACATATTATAAATTATTAAATAAACTTGGAGTTGAAGTTGTTTACAATCATGCAGATTATAGACTTATAAGCTCAAGAGTTTTAAATGAATTTAAGAATTTTAAGGAAGTAAATATATTTTTAAGAGGCTTAATACCATTAGTTGGATTTAAAAGTACATCAGTTTATTATAAGAGAAATGAGCGTCTAGCTGGAGAAAGTCATTATCCTTTATTTAAGATGCTTTCTCTTGCGGCAGATGGCATAACAAGTCTTTCAATAAAACCTATTAGATTTGTAACTACACTTGGAATAGTGATGAGCTTTGTCGCATTTATAGGAGTAATATGGGCAATTATAACAGCTCTTACAGGAAATAGCGTAAGTGGCTGGGCTTCACTTGTTTGTATAGTTTCACTTATCGGTGGATTGCAACTATTTTCTTTAGGGATAATTGGTGAATATGTAGGTAAAACATATTTAGAAACTAAGCAAAGACCAAGATATATTATTTCTGAAAGAACATATGAATATACAAAAAATATAAAGGACTATACCGTTTATGAAGAAAATTAATAATAGATTGATAGATATCTTTAATATCATATCGAGAAGTTTAGCTTTTATATTTTTAGCTATATTAGTTGCTTTTTTGTTATTTGGTTCTGTACATATTCAACTTACTGAAAAAATAGAATTTATATTTTGGAAGTTTTGTTGGGTATTTTTCTTATTTGGACATTTGCTAGCTATACTTTTGATTCGAAAAAATTATAGAAAAATTAATGAAAAGCTATTTTTTATTATACTTTCTGCAATTTATTTACTAATTGGAGCGTATATAATATATTTTCTAAGTTTTAGAATTAGAGCAGATGCATGGATTACATATACTGCGGGAAATGAAATTAGAAATGGAGATTTTTCAAGATTTGCAAAAACAGAATATCTAGGATATTATCCTCATCAGCATGGAATGGTGTATTATAGCTATTTACTTACAAATATCATTGAAACTTCAAAGATATTGTTTAGTGCAAATATGTTAGAGATTATTGGAATAAACTATTTTATTTACAAGATTACAGATACTCTTTTTGATTCCGATAAATTGAAGAATTTACTAGCTATTTATTTATCATTTGCATTTGTACAACAATTGATATTTATAACTTTTCCGTACAATTTAATCCCTGGATTTTTATTTATGATAATCGGACTTTATTTTGTAATTAAGTTTAATCAAAATAAAGGACACAATAATTTGTTTTTTGCGTTACCATTTTTAATAATTTCTTGTTTTATTAGATCAAATTATATTATTGTTGTCATTGCAATATTTATATATATTTGGATTACCAATGTAAATAAGTTAAATTCGCTTAAATTTTTGATTGCATTTTTAATTTTTAATCAAATATTTTCTTTTTCAACTAAGAAATTTACAGAAAATCTTACAGGCTATGAAGTAAGTTCTGGTGCTCCTAAAATTCTTTGGATTGCAATGGGCACAGACCCTGAAAATTGGAGAATTGGACCAGGTTGGTACAATGGATTTAATAAATCTGTAATGGAAGAAACCGATTACGATTTTGATAAAGCAGGGAAAATTGGGAAAGAAAAATTAATAGAAAATTTAAGATATTATGTTTCAAATCCTAAAGAAGTAGGGGAATTTTTTGGAATAAAATTTTTAACTACATGGGGGGAACCTACTTATGAATCCATTTGGAGTGGACCGCATATCAAATATGAGCAGGAAAATAATAGTAAAATACTAAATTCATTATTTAATGAGGGGAAATTATATTGGGTAATGTATAATTATATGAAATCAATACAATTTCTGATATATGCATTATGTTTATATTACTTATTTAATTGGAAAATATATAATAAAAAACTTTCAATTTTCTTTATATATTTCTTAGGCGGAGTTGTATTCCATCTGATATGGGAAACAAAGAGTCAATACGTATATCCATATGTAATTCTTTTAATACCTAATGTTTGTGAAAGTCTAGGATATTTATTTAAGAAAAAGAAAATAATATAGTATGATTATGTTCAAAACATCTGAAAGAAAATCTAAAGAAAATATTGTTTTGAACATTGCTAAAATATACTACGGAGGGAAGATGAGTATTTTATCAGTGTCAAATCTTTCACATAGCTATGGTGGGAGAGAAATACTTGAAAATGTAAATTTTAGATTATTAAAAGGAGAACATGTTGGTTTAATAGGGCCGAATGGTGAAGGAAAATCATCCTTTATGAATATTATAACTGGTAAATTAATACCAGATAATGGAACTATTGAATGGGCTAAATATGTTAAAGTAGGATATTTAGATCAATTAGCATCTTATGACAAAGATGTGACAGTAAGAGAAGTTCTTCAAGATGCTTTTTTAGATTTGTTTGAGAAAGAAGCTAGAATAAATGAAATTTATATGGCTATGGCAGATGCTAGTGAAGATGAGTTAAATGAAATGATGGAAGAAGTAGGACTTCTTCAAGATATAATAGAATCAAGAGATTTTTACGCAATTGATGCAAAAGTTGATGAAATTGCACATAGTATGGGAATCATAGATTTGGGATTAGATACTAAATTTTCGGATTTATCAGGTGGACAAAGATCAAAGGTGCTTCTTTCAAAATTATTATTAGAAAAGCCAGATATTTTAATGCTTGATGAACCTACAAACTATTTAGATGAAGATCAAATAGAATGGCTTAGAAGATATTTACAGAATTATGAAAATGCATTTTTACTTATATCGCATGATATAGAATTTTTGGATTCAGTAATAAATTTAATTTATCATGTTGAAAATAAAGAATTAAATAGATATGTTGGAAATTATTCAGAATTTGAAAGATTATATGAATTAAAGCAAAGACAAATCGAAAATGCATATAAAAAACAGCAACAAGAGATTAAAAGACTTGAAGATTTTGTTGCAAGAAATAAAGCTAATATTGCTACACGAAACATGGCGATGTCACGACAAAAAATTCTTGATAAAATGGATAGAATTGAATTACAAAAAGAAAAACCAGATCCAGAATTTGAATTTAAAGAGATAGGATCTACATCAAGATTAATATTTGAAACAAAAGATTTGGTAATTGGTTATGATAAAGATAATCCACTTACAAAACCATTAAATTTAAGGATGGATAGAGGTGATAGAATAGTAATAACTGGTATGAATGGTTTAGGTAAAACTACTCTGGTAAGAACTATTTTAGGTGAAATACCTCCATTATCTGGAGAAATTCATTTTGGACAAAATCTAAATATAGGATATTTTAAACAAGAAGAATCTTATGGAAAAGAAACAGGAATAGAAGATTTTTGGGATGCATTTCCATCACTATTACAAAATGAAGTAAGAGCAGCACTTTCAAAATGTGGCTTAACTACTGAACAATATGAATCACAAGTCAAAGTTCTTTCAGGTGGTGAGAAAGCTAAGCTTAGATTATGTAAAGTTATAAATAAGCCTACAAATATAATAATGCTTGATGAACCTACAAACCATTTAGATCAAGTTGCAAAAGAAGAGTTAAAAAGAGCGTTGAAAGAATATAATGGTGGACTATTTTTAATTTCACACGAAAAAGCTTTTTATGATGATCTAGCATCAAATATTTGGGATATGGAAGAATTTAGTTTATTATTCAAATAAAAGATAGCTTTATAAAATTTTAATATATGTTATAATATGATATGTTTATAAGCAAAGATTTAAGAGAGGAAAATATGAAGAAAAAATTAATAGTTTTATTAGGAGCAATCGTATTTTTAGTTGCTTGTAATAAAAATGTTGAAACAGAAAAAGAAACAGTTCAAGAAACTGTAAAGGAAACAATTCAAGAAACACAAAAAGAAACCGAAACAGAAACTGAAGAAGAAACAGAAAAAGAAACAGAAAAAGAAACAGTTCAAGAAACTGAGAAAGAAACACAATCAGAAACTGATTTTGAAAATCCAATACCTGATCAATTTACAATTGATGATTTTGAAAATAAAGAAGATTATATTATATATAAATTAAAACCAATTACAAATATAAAAAACTTATCAGTTTTAGCTACTGGTAATGAAATAAATATAAATGGAATTTTAGCAGAAGAATACCAAGTATATGAAGATAATTCAGGACACATAGTAACACATGGTTATTATGCGGTAGATAATGCAGGTGTTATTTATGAAAATGATATAATCACAAATCAATGGATTGAAATTGAATAATTGATAATATTAATAAAAGATTTATAAAATACTACAATGAAAATAAATTTGTAGTATTTTTTTTATCTTAAATAAAATATTTAAATCAATATATAATACATAGCTTTTATATAGTAAATATCACCATTTAATGATATAATTAATAAGATTATGGAGGTAAATATGAAAGAAAGATTAGAAGAAATTAAAATTAAATCACTTGAAGCCATAAAAACCGCAAAAGAAGAAAGCGGAGTTGAAGAATTAAGAGTAAAACTTCTTGGAAAAAAAGGAGAATTAACACTTTTACTTAAAGAAATGGGCAAACTTTCTAAAGAAGAAAGACCAGTAGTTGGTAAAATTGCAAATGAAATTAGAAAAGAAATTGAAAAAGCAATAGAAGAAAAGAAAGAAAGCTTTAAGTGGGAAAAACTTAGAAAAAGACTAATAGATGAAAGAATTGATGTGACAGCATCAAAAGATGAAGTAAAATCGGGGCATAGACATCCACTTAATCAGACTATGGAAGAGTTAGAGAATTTATTTAGATATATGGGATTTTCAGTAATTGATGGACCAGAGATAGAAACGGTTGAAAATAATTTTGATAAATTAAATTCACCAAAAAACCATCCTTCCAGAGACTTAAGTGATACATTTTATATAGACAAAGAAACATTACTTAGAACTCATACATCCCCAGTACAAGTGCGTACTATGCTTAGCCAAAAACCTCCAATAAGAATGGTTTCAGCAGGTCGTACATTTAGATTTGATGAAGTAGATGCAACACATTCACCAATGTTCCACCAAATTGAAGGGCTTGTAGTTGGTGAAAATGTTTCAATGGCAAATTTAATAGATACGATAAATGTATTTATTAAGGAATTATTTGGAGAAGAATTTGAAACAAGATTTAGACCTCACTATTTCCCGTTTACAGAGCCATCAATGGAAGTTGATGTTTCATGCTTTAATTGTAAAGGAAAAGGCTGTGAAGTATGCCATAATACAGGATGGTCAATGGAACTTTTAGGATGTGGTATGGTTCATCCACAAGTGCTTGAAAATTGTGGAATAGATAGTAAAAAATATACTGGTTTTGCATTTGGTATGGGTGTAGACCGTATAACAATGGTTAAATATGGTCTTGATGATATAAGACTTATTTATGAAAATGACAAGAGATTTTTAGAACAGTTTTAGGGGGATAGATGTTAGTACCAGTAAAATGGCTTAGAGAATATGTAGATATTAAAGCTGACGCAAAAGAAATAGCAAAAAAAGTAACAGATTCTGGTTCACATGTTGAATCCATTAGAAGATATAATGGATTATCTAATTTAGTTATAGCTCAAATATTAGAAATAAATAAACATGAAAATGCAGACAATCTTTCAATTGTAAAACTTGATTTAGGAAGTGAAGAATTAGAAGTAGTAACAGGTGCAAAGAATATGAAAGTTTCTGACAATGTAGTACTGGCAAAAGTGGGTGCAACATTACCAGGAAATATCACAATTGATGTAGCTGAGTTTAAAGGAGTACAATCTCCAGGAATGTTATGTAGTTACAAAGAGCTTGGTGTATCAGATAATTTAGCGCCTAAGAACTGTGAAGATGGAATTATTATTTTAGGAAATGAAGTAAAACCTGGTGATGATGCAATAAAGGCGTTAGATTTAGATGATGATATTATTGAATTTGAAATTACACCAAATAGACCAGACTGTTTATCAATTATAGGAATGGCAAGAGAAGTAGCTGCAGTATATGACACTAAAATAAAACACCCATCAATTAAGATTGAAAGAAAAGAAGATT
>JAEZZN010000021.1 GCA_023418535.1 Bacillota bacterium
TGCCTAAAAAAAGAGAAGCAGTATATAATCCAGAAGCTGATAAAAAATGGTATGATAAAAATAAAGAACATAAACAATACTTAAATTATAGAAGTACCTCAAGAAGTTTTATAAGAAATAAAGCAACGGAAGAGGATTTATTGGAATTGGAAAATTTAATTAGTGAAAGAAGAAATAAATTATCAGAGTAGGTTTTTGCACCTACTCTTTTTATTAAATATACAATATAAAATATTATAGATATACTCCGTTTTTGAATAATTATAAAGTCAGTAAATTTTCCTTTAAATCTAGGGCGTGACGATAGCGTGACGATATATTTTTATATTTTTGCACTTTTTGATAAAATTTAAATTGCTGAACATGTTGAAACAGCTATATTTAGTGATTTATTAAAGTGGTTTTTAATAAATAAAATATTATGCTAGAGAAAATAAGATAGGAAAATAGTTAAGAAGGCTCCGTGGATACGGAGCTTTTATTGTTTCTTTTAAGAAACGGAGATCCATCAAGAGTCTTTTCTGAGAAATGGAAAATATATTACAAAAAACTGAATGAAAACGGCTATTTTTCTGAGAATTTAGAAATATTTTTCTTAAAACGGAAAAGTAGCACTTGAATATTAAATAAATGTAACGAAATCGCTAATTATTGTGAATATTTAGTAGTTTAAAAGCTTTTTTTCTGAGAAATGTAAAATAAAATCCTAAAAACCGAAAATCTGTTAATTTCCTTCTGAGAACTAAAAAACAAATTAAAAAAATCAGAAAGAGCATTTAAATAATACCCATTTCTACAACTCCATACAAGGATTCATCCAATAAAAATATCTGCTGGTCTCCCAACAGATATTATAAATTTTAATTAAATTGTTTTGATAAAATGAATGAATCATCGATTTTCTGTATTTTTGATAAACGATAAGATAACGAACCATAAGTAGCTTTAGTGATATTTATATATTCTTGATATTTGATTTTTCCATTGTAGGAAAGTATTGTAAAATCACAATCAAAGCAATTAACTCTAAGACCAGAATTACGGAATCCATTTTTGTTATAAAAATGAATTCTTTTAACTCTTTGATGATAATTATCTACATTATCCAAAGGAGTCTCAACTTCTAAGAAAATTCTGTTATTAGAATAATATTCTTTAAGAGTTTCAAGAGCTTCACTTCCTAAATTTTGTCCTCTATACTCAGGGCTTATCGCTAAATAATCAACCCAAACAATATCTTTATCTTTAGCGGTAATTAATAAACCGACAAATTTTTTATCTTTTTCTAAAGCGAATGCATCTATTTTGCCAAATTTGCTAGTTAACCAAAATAAGAACAGTGGTCTTCTTTCTTTTTTTGGAAACGCATTAAAATACAGCTCTTTAAATTGATTATAAGTATATTTATCTTTTCTACTTAATTTCTTAAACTGCATAAATCCTCGCTTTCATAAATCACTCTTCAATATGATATATTAGATTTAGAAATAAAGCAAGTTTATGCGTAGTTTTAATGCAAAAATAGAAAAAAATAATGATATTTTAAATTTAATGTTAGAATTAATAAATTTGTGGTATAATATTATTAGCAATCAAAAGGGTTGAGTGATAAAAGGGTTAATATGGAGGAAAATATGAAGATTAGACCTATAGGTAAAAGATTAGTTTTAAAAACAATTAAAAAAGAAGAAAAAACTTCCTCTGGTATTTTAATGCCAGATAGTGCGGTTGAAAAACCTGTATATGCCGAAGTTATAGCTGTTTCTAAAGAAATTGAAGATGAAAATATTAAAGTCGGTGACAGAGTTATATACACAAAATACAAAGGAACAGAAATTAAAGACGGTGATGAAGAATATATATTAATCGATATTGAAGACGTGTTAGGAGTTGTTGAAGAATAGGAGTTTATTATGGCGAAAGATATTAAATATGGTATTGATTCTAGAAATTCTCTAGAGAATGGAATAAATAAATTAGCAGATGCAGTAAAGGTAACTGTGGGTCCAAAAGGACGTAATGTTGTTATAGATAGAGGGTATGGAGCTCCAATGATTACCAATGATGGAGTTACTATTGCAAAAGAAATAGAATTAGAAGATAGATTTGAAAATATGGGAGCTCAACTTTTAAAAGAAGTTGCAACTAAGACAAATGACATTGCAGGAGACGGTACGACAACTGCAACTATTTTAGCTCAATCAATTGTTTCTGAAGGATTAAAAAATATAGCTGCTGGTGCAAATCCAGTAATTCTAAAAAAGGGTATTCAAAATTCTACAAAAATAGTAGTAGATAGAATTAAATCTTTTTCAACACCTATTGAAACTACAGAATCAATTGCACAAGTTGGTGCTATCTCATCTGCGGATTCAAAAATCGGTAAACTAATTGCAGATGCTATGGATAGAATAGGTAAAGATGGTGTAATAACTATTGAAGAATCAAAAACTATGGATACAGAGCTTCAAATAGTTGAAGGTATGCAATTTGATAAAGGTTACTTGTCACCTTATATGGCTAGTGATAATGAAAAGAAAGTTGCTGAACTTGAAAATCCATTAATACTTGTTACAGATAAAAAGATTAACAATATTCAAGAAATTTTACCAGTATTAGAACAAATAGTAGAGGCTTCAAAACCATTATTGATTATTGCTGATGACATAGAAGGGGAAGCCCTTACAACATTAATATTGAATAAAATAAGAGGAACATTTAATGTTGTAGCAGTAAAAGCTCCAAGTTTTGGTGAAAATAGGGCTAAATCTCTTGAAGATATTGCTATATTAACAGGGACAAAAGTATATAAAGAAGAACTTAAAGATGATTTAAAAGAAATACAAATTGATGAATTAGGATCAGCGAAGAAAGTTAATGTTGATAAAGATTCAACTACTATTATAGATGGTTCTGGAAATAAAGAAAATCTTCAAGAAAGAATAAATCAATTAAGAAGAGATATTGAAAATTCTGATTCTGAATTTGATATTGAAAGATATAAAGAAAGACTTGCTAAATTAGCAGGTGGAGTAGCTGTTATTCAAGTTGGTGCAGTTACAGAAGTAGAAATGAAAGAAAAGAAATTAAGAATAGAAGATGCATTATCTGCGACAAAAGCAGCGGTTGAAGAAGGGATTGTTGCTGGTGGTGGAACAGTTCTTTTAGATTCAATTAAAGCGCTTGATGAATATATAGAATCAGTTCATGGTGATGAAAAGACAGGGGCCATAATAGTTGCAAGAGCTTTAGAAGCTCCAGCTAGACAAATAGCTGAAAATGCAGGTATGGAAGGTTCAATAATTGCGAATAAAGTTAAATCATTAGATGAAGGTTTTGGTTATGACGCATTAAATGATGAGTTTGTAGATATGATTAAATCTGGTATTGTTGATCCAACAAAAGTAACTAGATCAGCACTTGAAAACGCGGCATCAGTAGCTTCTATGATACTTACTACAGAAGCAGCAGTTACAGATATTAAAGAAAAAGAAGAAATGCCAAATCCAATGGCTGGAATGCAATTCTAGAAAATAAAAGATATAAAACAGATAATATATTTAAATTGAACCCCGAAATCTAGAATATAGATGGAGGGGTTCAGGTAATTTTAAATTATAGTTATCTGTTTTTTGCTTATATTAACACATATTATAATAATAAAGGAAACTAATTTATTGTATTATAAATTGCCGTTTACAAATAAATTGATATCAATTTATAAAATTTATAAAAATAAATAAAATGTTAATTTTTAACAAATGCAATCGTTATTCTTTTGATTTGAAGAATTTATTACATTTATGTTATAATTCATATATACAAAAATATGAAGGGGTTTGTTTTGAGAATTTTATTAGCAAATAGCGATCAAGACTTTATTGAGAATTTTAAATATAGTTTTAAATCTGAAGAATATCAAATTACATCAACTAATAATATTGCAGACACTATATACACTTTGAAAGAGAAAAATTTTGATTTAGCTATTATAGATATGAACTATAAAGATGGCACAGGATTAGATTTAAAAAGAAAAATGAATGAAATTGTAAATATTCCTACTATAGTAGTATCAGATAAACATGAACCTAATGAAGTTGTTCTTGCTTTGGAATATGGTTGTGATGACTATATCACTAGACCGTTTTATTTGTTAGAGCTAAAAGCGAGAATAAGATCAGTTTTAAGAAGATCATTACCTAATCGACAAGAGCCTAAAAAACAAGAAAAAAATCAAAACTCTTTGGTTAAAGGTAGATTTGAATTTAATATGGTGGGAAGAAAGGTTCGAGTTGATACTATAGATATTGAATTAACTGGAAAAGAATTTGATCTTTTATATGTTTTAGTTACAAATAAGAAAACAATATTTTCTAGAAAAGATTTAGCTGAAAAATTGTGGAATGGTCTTAATGATTCAAATATTAGAACCGTGGACGTGCATATAAGAAGATTAAGAGAAAAATTATCAAGGACAAACACTGATAAATATATCCAAACTAGTTGGGGTGAAGGATATTTCTTTGATGATGATCACTATAAAACAAGGATAGATTATGACAAATAAAATAAAATGGGATTTAACTACAATTTATAAGTCTGATAAAGATTTAGATAATGACTTAGAAAAGATAGAAAATAATTTAGACAAGATAGAAAGTTTAAAAGAAAATATTGAAAAGAATATAACAGATATTTTGCTTTTAGATGCTGATACAAGTAGAGCTTTAGAAAAAGCATATGCCTATGCTCATATGAAAAAAGATGAAGATGCTAATGTAGCTAAATATCAAAAAATAGATAAAAAAGTTATGAATTTATACAATAAATATATAACTAAAATGTCTTTTTTAGTACCATATTTACTTTCATTACCTGAGGAAAAAGCAAATGAAATAAAATCAGATGAGAAACTTAAAGATTTTGATATTGCTTTAATGAAAGTTTTTAGAAAAAGAGAGCATACACTTTCTGACAAAGAAGAAAAAGTAATATCAACATTGAGTGCATCAAAAGAAACAGCATCAAACATGTATTATTATTTAACAAATGTAGATATGAAATTCCCATATTTAGAAAAATGGGACAAACAAATTACAAATGTTAATTTTACGAATATTCAAACTGATGAAGATAGAGAATTAAGAGAAGTTTCTTTTAAGGAATATTATAATGCTTATAATCAATTTGGAAATACTATTGCGCAATCATACTATTCTCATGTTGATGCAGCTGTTAAAATGTCTCAAATAAGAAATTACGATAATGTAAGAAAAATGTTTCTATTTAATGATGATGTTGATGAAAGAGTATATGACACTTTAATCGATTCAGTCCATGAATATTTACCAGCACTTCATAAATACTATGAAATCAAAAAAAGAGAATTAGGACTTGATGAACAACATATGTATGATGTATATATGTCTATTTCTCCAGAGTTTGAAAAGAAATATACATGGGATGAAGCAAAAGATTTAGTTATTGAATCTGTTAAACCTCTAGGTGAAGAATATGTTGAAATATACAAGAAAGCATTTGACGAAAAATGGATAGATGCTGAGATTAGAGAAGGTAAAAGAGGTGGAGCTTATTCATCTGGTTCTTATGATACAAAACCTTTCATACTTATGAATTTTGATGGAACTCTAAACTCACTATTTACATTAGCTCATGAAATGGGACATTCACTTCATAGCTACTATGATAGAAATAATAATTCATATTTACACTCTGGATATACAATATTTGTAGCTGAAGTTGCATCTACATTCAATGAAGCCTTACTATTAAATCTTTTATTAGATAAAGCTGAAAATGATAAAGAAAAAATTTATCTAATAGATTTTTATATAAATAGTTATAAATCAACTGTATTTAGACAAACTATGTTTGCCGAATTTGAAAGAGATGTTCATCAGAAAATTGAATCTGGAGAAGTTTTAACAAAAGAAGATTTTTCAAAACTATATTTAGAATTAAATAAGAAATATTTTGGAAATGCAATGGTTTCAGATAAAGAAATAGCTTATGAATGGATGAGAATTCCACATTTCTATAGCAATTTCTATGTATATAAATATGCTACAGGATTTGCAGCCTCATCAATACTTGCAAAACGAATACTAGATGAAGAGGAAGGTTCAAGGGAAAAATATATTGAATTCTTAAAAGATGGAGCAAAACATTTCCCTATTGAACAATTAAAAATAGCAGGAGTAGATATGTCTAATCCTGAAACAGTAAATCAGTCACTAGAAATATTTAAAAATTTAGTTAAAACACTAGAAAATATGTTAAATAAAGGAGAATAATATGGCGGTAAAAGTTATAAATAGATACAGATTTAATACAGGTTTAGTAGTACTTACATTTTATGCAAATGATGAAAAGTTACTAGGTATTGAAGTAAATAATTCAAAACATTTTGACATTGAAGGTGTATTTTTAACAAAAAGTAATAAAATAATTGACGAAAGTATTAATCAAGTTAGAGAATATATTTCTGGTGAAAGAAGAAGTTTCGATTTACCACTTGATAAACAAGGTAATGAATTTGAAAATAAAGTTTATGAAGAACTTAAGAAAGTTAAATTCGGAGAAACTATTACTTACAAAGAATTATCTTCTAGAGTAGGTAAAGAAGAAGGATCAAGAGCTGTAGGAAACGCTCTTGCTAAAAATAAATTCCCATTAATTATTCCTTGCCACAGAGTTATAAAATCAGATGGTAGTTTAGGAAATTATATTGGAGGAGAAAAAGCTAAGAAAGCTTTATTAGACTTTGAACAACAATAATTAAAAGAGGTCTTATGGAAGATAACATTATAAAAGTTACATTACTTTGTACAAGTGATGTGCATGGCTTTTATATTCCGTGGGATTATTCAAAAGATGAAGAGGTTCCGCTCGGCGGACTGAGTAGAATCAGTACTATTGTAAAGAATATAAGAAAAGAAAATCCCCATACTGTCTTAATAGACAATGGGGATTTAATTCAAGGAAATAGTGCGGAATTCTTTTTATTAGATGATAAATATCCAGGAATTGAAGCTATAAATGAGATGGATTATGAAATATATAATATGGGGAATCATGAGTTCAATTTTGGAATGGATCATTTAATTCATGTTGTAAGTCAATTTAGAGGGGTTTCTATGATGGGAAATCTCTATCGTAAAAAAAATAAGATGCGATTTATGAATGGTGTTTATTACAAGAATATAGATGGTATAAGGATTGGGTTCATTAGCTTAAACACTCCTTTAGTTAGAACTTTTGAAGCTAAAAGAGGGAATCTAAAAAACTTTGATGTTACCGATGCAGAATATGAACTGAAATTGCTTCTTAAAGATGTAGGAGAAGTGGATGCTTTAATTGGACTTTTCCATATGGGAGATTTCAATGAAAATGATATACCATTTACTGGCGTTGCAGATTTGTTAACTAAAGTTGAAGGTGCAGAAAAGATAGATGCAGTATTTGGTGGTCATATGCATCAGTTTGTTAATACAAAGATCAACAATACGTATTTTTTAGAACCGGGAGCATTTGGTAGAGGGCTTGGAAGGTACGATTTATATTTTGATAAAAATAAAAATCTTATTAAAATTGAACCATCAATAATTAAAATTGATTCATCTATTGAAAGAGATAAACAAATAGAGGATTTACTTAAAGATTATCATAAAGAATTGCGAGACTATATAAATGAGCCTGTAGGTTATTTAACTTCACCTTTATATGAAAAAGATCAAATAAAAGGAATAAGTCAGACGAGAATTGCTGATACTAAAATTACAAATTTTTTCACAGATGTATTACATAATTACTCAACAGGAGATGTAGTAGCATTACATTTTGATAATTTTTGGCCAGAAATTAATGATATTGTTGTAAGACGTAAAGATATATTCAATGCATATCGTTATGCAGGTGGAGAGATTACAGACTATGAAATAACAGGCGAAGATTTGTGGAAATATATGGAATGGTCTGCAGCTTTTTATAATCAAGCAAAACGAGGAGATATAAATATTTCTTTTAATCCTAAAAGAACATCTTCAAAATATTCAACTCTTGATTTATTCGGGAATATTAAATATGAAATTGATATAACAAGAGAAGAAGGGTCACGAATCCAAAATGTTAGATATATGGATGGAACTCCAATTAATTTAAGAGACGATATTACAATAGGTATGAATAAATATAGAATGGATTTTCTTACATCTGTAAATGGTCCGCTTTCTGGGAAAAAATTTGATTTTGTATGGTCATCAATTAAAGCAAAGGAATTAAATGTTAAAGGAAATATACGTAATTTAGCTATAAAATATATTCAAGAGTTACCGCAGAGTACTTATACACCAAAAGATAATAAAAATTGGGAAATAATAAGATATGATGATTACAGCGAATACATTGAAAAAGCTATAGAATTAATAAATGATGATAAGCTTTTAATGTATAAAGGAAATGATGGTCTTGTTAACATGAATAAATCTTTAAATATTTTTGATGAGCTTGAAGAATTTCAATTAAATAGATTATCCGAGCATTATGATTTACAAGGAAAGACCGTATTGAAAGATATATTGGATTTGATAATGAATATATAAAAATAAATTTTTAAAAACTGCTTGAGATATTTTCAAGCAGTTATTTAAAATTTAAAATAATATTTATATAATTTGATGATTCAAATAGGAATAAAGAATTTTTACATTTTAATTAAAAAAGTTGAAAAGATAAAAATATAGAGTTTATCTTTATTAAGCTTTGTATATTATATTTTTAAAGTTTATTTGATTTAGTATAGTAAGTAATTATTATATATAATTTATCTAAGAGGTTTAAGAGTTCATCCTAATAAAAAATTTCTAAGTTAATCTTGTAATATATTTTTATCTATGATAGAATAACGTTGTTATGTGAAAGGGGAATATATGAATAAGGAAATAGAAACGCAAGAAGCCATATTGTGTGCTGCTTGCAAAGAGTTTTTACAAAAAGGTTTTCACAATGCAACTCTTCGTCATATTGCAGCAGAGGCGGAAGTTACAACGGGTGCAATTTATTTCTTTTTCCAAAATAAGGAGGATCTTTTTATTCATATTCTTCGTCCTCTTTTTGATGATATTCAAAGAGTTTTAGAAGAACGTTTTGTTGAATATCAAAATCAAGCTAAACAAAGAAGATTTTCCACACAAGCACAAGATTTTGAAGAGGCGATGGATATTTTACAAATTATGCTTCATCACAAGGAAGCTATGCAAATTATCTTAGATAACCGCGACCAACCTTATGTTGTGGAAAAGATGGATCAACTTGTGGAATTAGTTGAAGCTCATAGCCGAGACTTTATTGAGATTTCAGGAATCGATATTGAATCTTCTGTCTTACATTGGATTGCACACTTGCAAGTAGAAAGATTTACTTATATCTTTGAGCATTGTAAGGATTTTACAAATGCACAAAGAGAATTAAAGGCTATGGTCCAATTTATTAGAGGCGGTTTTTTCGCACTCTTAGAGAGCTCCTAATAAGGAGCTTTTCAAAAACTTAATACATAACGATGTTATTTAGGAGGGATAATGAAAATTAACTCGAGTACATAACTAAGAAATACAAAAATGGTGATGAATACAAGGCTGTACTTAAGATATATGTTTAAATTTACCTGGAGATGAAATCACAGCTGTATTAGGACCTTCTGGTAGCGGGAAATCTACACTACTGTATATTATAGGCGGTCTGGAAAAGGTGTCTTCGAGTAAAATATATGCCGATAATGTAGATTTGACCGCTATTTCTGATAAAAAAATTGTCGAATACCGACGAGAAAAGGTAGGTTTTATATTTCAATTCTATAATCTCGTATCAAATCTAACGGTTAAAGAAAATGTTGAAGTATGTGCAAACTTAACGAAAAAACCTTTAAATATTGATGAAATTTTAAAGGATGTAGGTCTTTATGAACATAGAAATAAAGTTCCAAGTAAACTATCAGGAGGTCAACAACAGAGATGTTCGCTTGCTATAGCAATTGTAAAAAAAACAAAGCTTCTTCTTTGTGATGTACCAACAGTAGCACTCGATTCGCAAGCATCTTTTGAAGTATCGAAACTTTAGAAAAATTGAGACTGGTGAAGTGTTAAAAAATAGAGAATAGAAAGACTAACTATTAAAAGTCAAGAGGTGAAACAAAGAAAATATAAGGAATGATATTGATAAAAACTGAATAAAAATAAGCATGAAAAAGCACCCTAAAGTTTAAGATTAAAAATAGGGTTA
>JAEZZN010000054.1 GCA_023418535.1 Bacillota bacterium
AAAAGGAAGGAGGAATATATCTTGAAGTTAAGAAAATTAGTTGAATTTGTACCAGGTCTTAATCCTAGTAGGATAAATTCAAAAGATTTAGAAAAATATAGTTTTTATGATAAAGAATCTTTTGAGAAAGACTTGCTATTTGAAGATATGGAAGATTATCGAGAAAGAAACTTTGATGAAGAGGCTTTATTAGAAGGCGAAATAATATTTTATAGTCTATCTAATCAGATGGCTTTTATTTCAGAATCCAATGCAGGTAAAATTCCATCAATAAATTTTTCAAGAGTAAAGATTATTTCAGATAAGATAGATAAATCCTACTTATTATATCTATTTAATGAAAATCAAATAATCCAAAGACAAATAGACAGAGAGCGTCAAGGGATTTTGCTATTAAAACTTCCTTTAAGATTATTGTATGATATAGATATTCCGATGATCCCCATGAAAGACCAAAAAAAGATCGGAAAAATATATATAGACAGCATAAAGTTAAAAAGTAAAATGAAAAGATATTCAGAATTATTAGAAAGTGCTACAATGCATCTATTGTCAGAGAAAGTGAGAGAAGAATATGACAAGAGAAGATATACGAAAAAGTGAAGAGGAGTTTGAACGAGCAGTTATTGAATATTTACAGCAAATAGGCGAGGTAAAACAGTGGGAATATAAAAAAGAAATTAAGACTTCAGAGCAATTATGGAATAATTTTAAGATAATACTTGAGAATAATAATAGAGCTAGATTAAAAAGACCGTTAAGCGAAACGGAATTTAAACAGGTACAATCTACAATTAGTAATTTAAATTCTCCATATGAAGCGGGGCAGTTTTTATATGGGGTCAATGGAGTATCTGAAATAAATATAATCTCAGATGATGGAGAATCGATACATTTGACAGTGTTTGATCAAGCTCAAGTCGGTGGCGGGAATACCGTCTATCAAATAGTCAATCAAATAGAAAGACCAAGAATTGTAGATGGAAAACAAGATAGAAGATTTGATGTTACATTACTTATTAATGGATTACCTATTATTCAAATGGAATTAAAAAAAATAATGAAAAATTCCAGAGAAGCCTTAAATCAAATTGAACAATATATTGCTGAGAGACAATATTCAGATATATATTCAACTACTCAAATATTGGTTGCAATGACACCTAATGATATAAAGTATATGGCAAATGTAACAATAGAACAATTCAATACAGCTTTTGCATTTAATTGGCAAGATGAAAATACGGCAAATCCCGTAAGGTCTTGGAAAATTTTCTGTGACAAAGTTCTATCTATTCCTATGGCGCATGATTTAGCTACTAGATATATGATATTAGATGGAACGAAGAATAAAAAATCGATAAAAGTTATGAGACCATATCAGGTATATGCAACTAAAAGAGTGCTAGATAGTATAAAAAAATACGATTTTAAACATTCAGATGGTAAACTCGGATATGTGTGGCATACTACGGGAGCCGGAAAGACTGTTACTAGTTTCAAGACGGCTTGGTTAGCAAGTAGATTACCCAATGTAGACAAAGTTGTTTTTCTAGTAGATAGAATAGCCTTAACTAATCAAACTTTTCTTGACTATGACGCATATGATCCAACAAGTTATAATAAAGATAATGGCAAAAAAAGAAGTGGTGTTATAGCCGAGACTCATAATGTCAGAGATTTGCATAAAAAATTAACGAAAAAATCAGATAGTAATATAATTGTTACGAGTATTCAAAAAATGTCTAGATATGTTAAAGGAAAATATTTTAAGAAACTAGACGAGAAAATATTATTTATAGTCGATGAGGCTCATAGATCGACCGTAGATGGTACAGAAAAAAATAAAGATGAAAATCAAGGAATGCTGGAAAGTATAAGAAAGGCGATACCTAATGCTGCATGGATAGGTTATACGGGTACTCCAAAGTTTCCTGAAACTAGCATTATTTTTGGTAATATATTACATACTTATACCATTAAAGAAGCTATATCAGATAAAAATGTATTAGGATTTAATGTTGAATTTAAGGAAACGATAGAAGCTCCATCTAATCCGACTGCAGAAGATATTGATGACAATATAAAAGCTAGTGTATATGATACTAGTACTAAACATGTTGAGTTGGTAGTGAAAGATATTTTTGATAATTGGAATAGGAGATCTGTTAATAGAAAATATAATGGTATGCTAACTGTTCACGTTGGAGGAAATAGACCTTCCATTCCTAGAGCTATAGAATATTATAATAAGTTTATGGAAGAAAATGAAAAAAGAGCTCCAGAAAACAGATTAAAAGTAGGGATAAGTTTCTCTTTAGATACTACAAACAGCTCAACCATGCTTTATACAAACGAAAGTCTACATAAAGCGATTAAGACATATAATAGTATTTTCAATACATCTTTTGATATGTCTAGTGTAAAAGAGTATACAGAGGATTTTGCAACTAGATTAAATAAGACTGCAGATGATAGAAAGTATTTAGATTTGGGAATAGTAGTTGATCAATTCTTGACTGGATTTAATGCCCCAGAATTAAATACCTTGTATGTGGATAGAATATTAAAAGGTTCAGCACTTATACAAGCCTATTCAAGAACCAATAGAATTCATCACGAAATTGATAAACCGTGGGGTAATATCATAAATTATAGATGGCCAATTCAAAATGAAGAAGAAATGAATAAATCTTTAGCGATTTATTCGAATAGACAATCTGCTGCTGAACAACAATCTGTTGATGTTATGAAAGAAAGTAATAGAGAAAGTGGAATTCTTTCTAAAGATAGGAGTGAGGTAGTTAGAGAATACAGAGAGCTAGTTAGAAAGCTATCCGAATGGACTTCGAATTTCACTAGGATTCCTAGATCTGAAAAAGAACAAGATTTAATGTTTGAACAAATGCAGACATATAATAAGCTAGCGAGTCAATATAAACAAATTACCTCAGAAAATATGAAAATTGATTCTGATACTGTCGATAATGATCGTGTAGCAGAGAATGACTATAGCTTTTATTATGAAATAGGGATAACACCTGAAGAAGAAATAATATTAACAACTGTTTTAGCAGAAGAGCTAAAAGAGAAAAGAGCTAAAAGAGAAAATATAGATATATCGCAAGTCAATTTAAATATGATTCATATTCATGATGTTAATATCAATTACGATTATTTGACCGAACTTATTGCTAGAATGGCAGATGAAATTCGAAATAATCAATATGAAGAAGCTAGAAAAACTAGGGAAGATATTTATGTAGAGATTTCAAAATCTGAAAACATCAAAGAAAAAGCTGAGTATAGGGAGTTTTCAGATAAGATTTTTAATAGAGAATTTGAATTTGATCAGTATCCTGCTCCAAGAGATAACTATTCTATAAGTCTAGCAATGGAAAAATCTCGAAAAGATACTAATATTAAAAAAATTACAGTTTTTATAAGAAAATGGGGACTTGATAATGCTATAATACCTAGAGACTTATCTGCTTTAATCGATAAACATAGATTTAGAGAAGAGGATTTAGATAAGATGGGAGAATTAAGTCAATTATTGAATTTAGCAAGAAATGACTATCCAGAGCTTGCTGACGAAGATATTGCCAAACTATCTTGGATAAGATATAGAAATCAATTAAGAAAAGCCATATACGATTTAGCAGATGAAATAAAAAAGGGGGAGTAATGTGAAAAAAGAAATAAAGCAACCTCTTATAAGATTTAAGGGATTTATAGACGCTTGGGAACAGCGTAAGTTGGGTGAGATTGCGTTATTCAATCCCAAGGATGAACTACCTCAGACATTTGAATATGTTGATTTAGAATCAGTTGTTGGAACAGAAATGTTGTCACACAGAACAGAAGCAAAGGTATCTGCCCCTTCGAGAGCTCAGCGACTTGCCCGAACTGGCGACCTATTTTATCAGACCGTTCGCCCTTATCAAAAAAACAATTATCTTTTTGAAAAGCCTGATAATAACTATGTTTTTTCGACTGGATATGCGCAGATGCGTCCGCTTGTCGATGGGTATTTTCTGCTTAGTTTTGTTCAAAGCGAACGCTTTGTAAAGGTTGTTTTAGACAACTGCACAGGGACAAGTTACCCAGCAATAAATGCAAATGATTTAGCTGAGATTAAAGTGTCCGTTACTTCAGACAAGAACGAAGCACAAAATATTGGCACTATATTCCGTTCTGTCGACAACCTAATCACTCTTCATCAGCGAAAGTTAGAATTGCTTGAAAAATTAAAAAAAGGACTACTTCAAAAGATGTTTCCTAAGGAAGGAAGTAAAATTCCAGAGTTAAGATTTAAAGGATTTACTGTCGCTTGGGAACAGCGTAAGTTGGGGGAAGTTGGAACAACATATACAGGATTATCTGGAAAAACGAAAGAAGATTTTGGACATGGTAATGGAAAATTCGTAACTTATATGAATGTATATTCTAATCCCATTAGTTTGCCAGAGATGACAGAGTCAGTTGAAATTGATTATCGTCAAAATGAAGTGTTATATGGTGATGTTCTTTTTACTACTTCTTCAGAAACACCAGAAGAAGTTGGAATGTCTTCTGTTTGGCTTGAAAAAAATAAAAACACTTATCTTAATAGTTTTTGCTTTGGATATAGACCAATTATTGAGCTAAATCCTTATTATCTTGCGTATATGTTTCGTTCTTCTCTAATGAGAAAGAAGATAATATTGTTAGCGCAAGGTATATCAAGATATAACATATCCAAAAATAAGATGATGGAAATTGAAATGTCAATCCCAAACGAAGTAGAACAAAAGCAAATAGGTAGATGCTTTTTAAATCTCGACAACCTAATCACCCTTCATCAGCGAAAATTAGAAAAATTAGAGAATATGAAAAAGGCGCTATTACAGAAAATGTTTATATAAGGAGATATTATGAGTAAAGTAAATCAAGTAAAAACACAACTTTGGTCAATGGCTAATAAGTTACGTGGAACAATGGATGCAAGTGAATATAAAAACTATATTTTGCCTTTCATGTTCTATAGATATTTATCCGATAATCAAGATGAATATTTAAGAAATAATCATTTAGAAGAATTTTATGATGTTGATGAAGATGAAATTGAAGAATATTTAACAGACATATCCAGAGGTATTGGTTATGTAATAGAACCAGAGTATACATGGAAATCTCTTGTAAATTTAATTAAAGACCATAAGATTAGAGCGTCATACTATCAAGATATGTTAGAGTCATTTAATAAAAATGCGAAGAGAAATCCTGTAGCTGAAAATGATTTTGCAAATGTTTTTTCTGATGTTAATTTAGGGGACTCAAGACTTGGTTCTAATACAAATGAACGTGCACATGCCTTAAATGATATAGTTCTTATGATTAACGATTTTGAATTTAAAGACGAAAGTGGACATGATATTTTAGGTGATGTCTACGAATATTTAATAGGTGAGTTTGCCGCTAATGCTGGTAAAAAAGGTGGAGAATTTTACACTCCACATGAAGTTAGTCAGGTCTTATCTAGAATTGTAACTTTAAATGTTAAAGATGATGGCAATCAGTTTAGAGTTTATGACCCTACTATGGGATCAGGTTCACTTTTATTAACTGTAGAAAGAGAGATTACGAATGGAGAAATAAAAAATAGAGTAGAATTCTATGGTCAAGAACTCAATACAACTACATATAACTTAGCAAGAATGAACCTTATGATGCATGATGTTAAATATAGTAATATGAATTTAAGAAGAGCCGATACATTAGATGCAGATTGGCCATTTGATGAAGTAGACGGAATTCAAATTCCTGTTAAATTTGATGCAGTTGTTGCTAATCCTCCATATTCTCAAAAATGGGATATAAAAGGAATAGACAGACAAAAGGACGTAAGATTTAAATCATATGGTGTCGCTCCAGCATCAAAAGCTGATTACGCATTTGTGCTACATGGAATTTATCATTTAGATTCAAAGGGAACTATGGCGATTGTACTGCCACATGGAGTTTTATTCAGAGGAGCATCCGAAGGCAAAATAAGAAAAAATTTAATCGACAATAATTTATTAGATACTGTAATTGGACTTCCTGCTAATTTATTTTATGGAACTTCTATTCCTACTTGTATATTAGTATTTAAGGGAGCAGAAGCAAGAGCTAATAATAAAGATATATTATTTATAGATGCATCTGAAGAATTTAAGAAAGAAAAGAATAAAAATGTTTTAACTAAAGAAAATATAGAAAAAATTATAAAGACATATACCAATAGAGAATCTATAGATAGATATTCACATTTAGCAGATTTAGATGAAATAAAAGAAAATGAATATAATCTTAACATTCCTAGATATGTAGATAAATTTGAAGAAGAAGAACCAATAGTTTTATCCGAAATTGCTGAAGAATTATCCAAACTTAATTTAGAAATAAAAGAATCACAATCTCAACTAAAAGAGATGTTTAAGGATTTAGTAGGTACAACAGAAGAATCAAGTAAAGATTTAGAAAACTTTTTGAAAATCTTAGAAATGTAAAAAAGAGCTAATAGCTCTTTTTTATTCTTGGGAACAGCGTAAGCTCGGTGAACTTGTTGATGTTTGCAGTGGCAGAGATTATAAACATCTATCGGAAGGCACTATACCTGTTTATGGAACAGGTGGATATATGCTTAGCGTTAACGACGCATTATCGTATGATCTGGATGCGATTGGAATTGGTAGAAAAGGGACTATCGATAGACCGTATATACTTAAAGCCCCGTTTTGGACAGTAGATACGCTGTTTTATGCTATTCCACGAGAAAAAGTTGACCTGAATTTTGCTTTTGATATTTTTCAAAATATCGACTGGAAAAAGAAAGATGAGTCAACAGGTGTACCGAGTTTATCTAAAACAGCAATAAACGATATTGATGTGCTTGCGACGAAACACGGCGAGCAACAGACTATTGGACAATTTTTTGTCGATATCGATACCCTTATCACTCTTCATCAACGATATAGAAATATAAAAATAATCTATAAAATTTTGCAAAAATATTAAAATATTACTCAATAAAAGCTATCTCTTAATTGTAGTATAAGTAATTAATTTGCATATAAACTGTATTTTGTTCGAATAT
>JAEZZN010000065.1 GCA_023418535.1 Bacillota bacterium
TGTATTCTTCAAAAGCTTTAGCTTGTTCATACCATTCTTTTTTGATTGGTGAAGCTTTTTTCATGTCATATTCTTCTTTTAATTCATGTTTTGTTTTAAATTGAGCTTCACTTGGTTCTACTGCAAAAGTTCCATCGTCATTCACTGCAAATTTGTTTTGAGCAACGTCTATATGAGCTTTTACAATTTTACCTTCAGCATCTAATGCTAAAGCAGCAATTGTAACGTCTGATTGAGCGTTACCTTTTCCTTCAGCTAAATCTGTTCCTTTTAAAGATACAGATGTACCTAAAGCAATTTTAGAAATTTCACCAGATGTAGATTCAGCATTTGTTTCTTCTGATGTTTCAGCACTTGTTTCAGCACTTGTTTCAGCACTTGTTTCAGCGCTTGTTTCTGTACTTGTTTCAGTACTTGTTTCTTTTTCATTATTTGAGCATGCCACTAGTGAAAATACTAGAACTAATGCTAATAATAAACTTAATATTTTTTTCATAATATCCTCCTAGATACATAATTAACATTGTCATTATAGTATAAAGGTTAAGAATTGTCAATCGTTCACAAATTAAACGATATCTCGTCTATCCTCTATAGCCTTGCTTAAAGTAATCTCATCAAAGTATTCTAAATTCCCTCCAACGGGTATACCACTTGCTATACGAGTAATTTTGAGATTTTTTGACTTTAACAATTCTTTTATAAATAACATTGTAGTTTCTCCCTCAAGTGTTGGCGAAATTGCAAATATTATTTCTTTGATTTCTTCATCAGAAATTCTATCAAGCAAACTATCTATTCCTATGCTATCAGGATTAATCATTGAATTAGGATTCAATAATCCATTCAATACATGATATTTTCCATTAAATGTATTTGATCTTTCAATAGTCAAAAGATTTGTAAAATCTTCTACAACACAAATAGTTGAGCCATCTCTTGTGTGATCTCTACATATATCGCAAATAGTGTTTTCGGTAAGATTTCCGCATATTTCGCATTTTTTAATATTTTCCTTGACATCTTTAAGTGCATCTATTATTTCTTCTACACTTATATTTTCCATATTTACAATATGAAGAGCCATTCTTTGAGCTGATTTTCTACCCACAGAGGGAAGTTTTCTTAAATTTTCTATTAAATTTTCTATTGATTTAGGATAATCAAACATTTTTCCTCTTATTAGAACATTCCTGGAATGTTTAATCCGCCTGTTAATGCACCCATTTTTTCTGAAGCATCTTCTTCTACCTTTTTAATTACTTCATTCACAGCAGTAACTATCATGTCTTCTAACATTTCAACATCTTCTGGGTCTACAATTTCTTTATCTATCTTTATAGATAAAATTTCTTTTTTACCATTTGCAGAAATCTCTACAACTCCTCCATTTATAGAAGATGTGTATTCTGTTTCCTCAATTTTTTGTTGTGCATCTTGCATTTTCTTTTGCATTTGTTGTACTTGCTTCATCATTTGGTTCATGTTTCCACCACCAAATCCTCCTCTTCTTGCCATAATTCCTCCTTTTAACTACCTTTTATCTTTTATATTTAAATCGTCACCGAATAGATTTTTTAAATTTTCTATAGTGTCTTGGTTTAATTTATTCTGTTTTTTATCTTTAGTTTCTCTAGCTTCTATAGTAAATGATCGTTTTATAGTTTCTTTCAATTCTTGTTCTACTTTATTAAATATTGCCCCTAAACCTAAAGTCATAGCTTTAGCTTCTTTATCTAAATAAAGTACAGCTCTGTTTTGATGTATCTCTACTTCTTGAAGTCCATTTAACATCATTTCCGTCTGTGGATATTTTGATAAAGTATTTAAAAGTATATCAGATATTTCTTGATTTGTTAAAGTTTGGCTTTGTTTTTCTTTTTGTTTTATTATTTCTTCTTTTGAAATATTTGTTGTGTCAATATTATCTAAATCAATTGCATTTTCTATTGCTTTATTTTCGTCTTTTGGAATAATTTTCTCGCTTAAAAAACTTCCATCTTCTGCTAATTCAACTTTATCCGTTCCTGTAACTTTAATAGGAGTTCTCTTTTTTTCTACAACAATTTCATTTTTCTCTAGTGCTTCAACTCTTAATTCTAAATTCTTTATCATAGATTCCATTTGTCTTCTTGACATAAAATCTATCAATCTTACTGAGGCTACTCTAAATAATAAATCAGAACTATCAGATTTTTTCATTAATTCTTCATATTCAAGTAAAATATCTACACTATTTATTAATTGTTCAAGACTAATATCGTTGATTAAATCTGAAAATTCTAAATTTTTAATTCCAATTTTTGCATATATTAAATCTTTGAAAAATTGAATCACTTCTTTTATAAAATTATTTGGGTTTTTACCTTTATCTATTTCAGTATCTATTAGAGAAAGTAATCCCTTTATATCTTTTTCAAAAATATATTTACAATAAGCTATCTTAATTTCATCACTAAAAAGCCCTAACAAATCATATACTTCACTTGTTGTAATCTCATCTTTACCTATTGATATAACTTGATCTAAC
>JAEZZN010000085.1 GCA_023418535.1 Bacillota bacterium
TAGAAATTTTTCAGTGGCGTTCGTCTGAGGAAGCAAAGGCAGAGTCGTTAGAGCATTTAAAAGAAGAAATTGCTGATGTTTTAATCTATACTTTAATGATGGCTGATAATTTGGATTTAGACGTAAGAGATATTATTCGAGAAAAAATCGTGAAGAATGGCGTTAAGTATCCAATTAGTCAAGCAAAGGGCAGCAATAAGAAATATACTGAGCTAGAAAACAATTAACTAATAGGAAGCATTCGATTAAGCCGAGGATGCTTCTTTATTTTATATTTTTCATTCAGTTCCTAGTAAAAGGACTTTAAAGCATATTTTACAAAATTTTTAGACGAGTAGTAGACATGTATATTATGTTAATATAGCTAAAGCTTAGGTAGTTTCGTAACATGGACCTCGTCATTTCGTCTGGGCTCTATAAAAGTTACAATAAGATTACCCAATTTGTTGCACGTAACATTCCCCAGTTACAGAAACAATTGAGGTAATCTTTTTGATAAAATTTTCCAATTAGGAGGAATGATTGATTTGAAAGAAAGACAAGACTCACTCTTTGGAAGATGGAGTAAGGAAGAGGAGATGGTGAAGGTAGAACAGCATCGACTGAAAGAGTTATGTGATAAGAATAAAGGAGAAAAGATATGAAAATAAAAAAAATTCATGTTAAAAATTATCGTTTATTGAAGGATTTTTCTTTAGATTTAAAGAGTGAACTATCTTTGATTGTTGGTAAAAATAATTGCGGTAAGACTTCGATATTGTCTGTGTTAGATAAAATATTCAATAAAAATTCCAGTCGTACTTTGACATGGGAAGATATTAACTTAAATCATAGAAAGGAAATCTTTGACAATATTAAGGCTGTCTGTGACACCCCTGATTCTGTAATAGAGTCTCGTTTAGGTATCACTCTTCAAGTATGGGTTCAATACTCAGAATCAGATTCTTATCAAAATATCCAAGGTTTTATGATGGATCTAAATCCAGATAATAATTTTATTATTCTTGAATTTTCTTACCTAATTCCTCTTCAAAAGCTTTATGATTTAAGCGAATTAATTCGTGAATTTGCAGATGATTTTTCAAAATTTGATTCATTTATGAAGAAAAATGTGAGAAACTTCTTCGAGATGCAGATATATTCACTAGGATACGATCCTCTTACTCAAAAAGTGACAGAAGAAAAGTCTGATTTACTTGAAATGAAAGATGTTTACAAACTCATTAAAGTAAGAGGGATTAGTGCTACTCGAGAAGTATCTAATAAAGAAAATAATCATTCATTGTCTAAGACGTCTAATCGATTTTATAAATTAAATAATAGCGAAGATATTGACAACAATGCACTTAATATACTTCAATCTGCAATTTTACAAGCAGATGAAACTTTAACGAAAGCTTATAGTGGTGATGATAATGACGAAGGAATATTTACTCCAGTCTTTGAACGAGTAAAAAGATTTGGTGGAAATGATAGTGGATCAGAGTTAGCAATTCATTCATCACTATCTGAGAAGGATATTTTAAGTAATAATACGACGTTGTATTATAAACATGATGATAGTCTATTACCTGAGACATATAATGGTTTGGGGTATTTAAATCTATATGGAATAATTTTTGAAATTGAGACTTTAATGCTAGATATAAAAAATGATCCTGCCGATATTAACCTATTTTATATTGAAGAGCCTGAATCGCATACACATCCACAATTACAGTATATTTTTATTAAGAATATCAAAGATTTATTAAAGGAACACGATAAAGAATTAAAAGTAAGTGGAGGTACTAGTTGTATTCAAACTTTAATTACAACTCACTCATCTCATATAATATCTGACTGTAACTTTGATGATTTAATTTATTTTCAGCGTAATAATGGGGTAGTAGCAAAAGCTTTTAATTCATTGAAAGAAGAATATAAAGAGGAGCAATTAGGATATAGGTTTGTAAAGCAGTATCTTACTCTTAATAGTAGTGAATTATTTTTCGCTGATAAAGTGATCTGTATTGAGGGTGATACGGAAAGAATTTTACTGCCAACAATGATGCAAAAGGTGGATAAAGATAATCCAATAGAACAAAATTCAAATATAATGCCATTACTTTCTCAAAACATTTCAATCATTGAAACAGGTGCTCATTCACAAGTGTTTAGAAAACTATTTGAATTTTTAGGAATTAAAGTACTAATTATTACGGATATTGACAGTACGAAAAAAGAAGAAATAACGGATAAAAATGGAAAGGAGCGTACTGTTTATACAGCTTGTGCTCCCGAAGAGGGTACTCATATTAGTAATAGGTCTATTATAGATTTTTTTGGAAAAGATAATCTGAAACCTAATGCAAAGACTCAATTTGAATTAGTGGTTGAAAAATCACAAGAAGAAAAATGCATTGGGAATTTTCGAATTGCATATCAAATTCCCGAAGATGGCAGTACGTATCAGCCTGCTAGTTTTGAAGATTCCTTTATTGGTTTAAATAAAGAATTCATTATTAAACAAAAAGATGGTCTTATTGAATATGACGCTTTAAAAAACTTTGATGATAAAGAAATAAAAGATTTATATAATTTTGCTAGGAAAAAAGTGAACAAAAAGTCTGCCTTTGCATCAAGTTTATTGTACTTTGAAGATGAAGAAAACACGTGGAAAGTACCTAAATATATTTCGGAGGGATTATTATGGTTACGAGAACAGTAGAGCCAGAAGTAGAAAAAGTATTTGAAGCAATAGAAAAAGGCCAAAATTTTATTCTTGAAGGCGGGGCTGGAAGTGGTAAAACTTATTCGCTAATTTCAATTATTGAAAAAATATCGATTAAAGAACCTAAGAAATCTATTGTATGTATTACCTATACCAATAATGCTGTAGCGGAGATTAAATCCGGGGTAGTTAATAATAATCTATGGGTATCAACAATCCATGAGTTTATCTGGCATATCATTGGAAATTTCCAAAAAGAACTTAAAGAGTGCCTTGTTGAATTGATAAATGATGATGAACAAAAACTATTCGTCGCTCCAATTGAAATATCTGATGGAGGAATTATATCACATGATTACTTTAATGATGTACGTGTTGACTATGCTGAATGGTATTCTATGAGTATAACAAAGCAAAATAACGTTCAAATAAGTCATGACCATATTATAATAGTTGCTGAAAAAATGTTTTCTAAATATCCTAAGTTATGCGACATTTTGATTGATATAGCTGACTATATTTTTGTAGATGAATACCAAGATACTAACCCGTTAGTTGTAGAAATTCTATTGACACACATACAAAGTAGGGCAAAGAAGAATATTGTGGGATTTTTTGGAGATTCTATGCAAGCCATCTATGACTCAGGAGTAGGAGATTTAAGTTCGTATAATTTAGAAAAAATACCAAAAGCTCAAAATCGTCGCAATCCTCAGAAAGTTATTGATTTAGCTAATAAATTTAGAGATGATGGATTGATTCAAACTCCCTCCAACGAAGCTACAGCACCTAATATGGATAATGGAAGTATCATTCCAGGAACAGTAAAATTTGTCTATGGAAATGATATTAATCAACTTGAAATTCTTAGATTTAGTCAACTTTATAGAGAGTTAGAATTTAATGTACCCCAAAAAACAAAAGAATTGCGCCTGACACATAAACTTAATGCAGAAATGGCAGGTTTCTCTAAGTTATTTGAAATATATAATACTGATTTATTTGTAAAATTAATTACAGGAATAAAGAAAAAGATCAAGGAGAATAAGATAGTTGATGATGGAAAATTATTTAAAGATTTAGTAGATGAAGCTCAAATTGTTGTTAGAAGGGGTGGCCCCTTAGTAATTGACGCAATTAAATCTAATTTAGAACTATCAGCTTTTTACGATGAAATTAAGATGTGCTCGTTCGAAGAAGTTAGTAATAAGATTAAAGTTAATAAAGAATCTCTGTTAGCTTATAAATTGAATGGACTAAGTAGTAGATATGAAGCGGGCACAGATAGAGATAGGATTCTTAAAAGATTAGATTTAATTTATGAGCTATTAGAACTATATAAAACAGGTAAGCATAATGAATTTTTACGTATTACTAAGTTTAAAATAACTTCGTCCAAAGATAAAATTAGTTTATCTAAAATTATGGCAGAAATCTCTGCTGATGATATTACAATTGGAAAAGTAATAGAACTTGCAGAAGAAAATAGATTAATTTCAAAGGATGATTTATTTACTAATTTTATTGAAAATAAGGGGTACTATTTATGGTCACGAATTAATAAATTACTATTTCAGGAATATGTGAATAGCATTGCTTATCTCAGAGAATATGTATCTGTTATAACGCAGCATAAGGTTAAAGGTAGTGAGTATGAGAATGTTTTAGTTTTATTAGATAATGGAAATTGGAAAAATTATAATTTTGCTGCCTTGTTTGGAAAAGGTTCTTTTAAAGAGAACATTCAAAATAGAACTAAGAGGTTATTCTATGTTGCAATTACAAGAGCAATGAAAAATTTAATTGTTTACATGCCGAGTAATGATAGTCAGATTATTGAAAAAGCAAAAGATTATTTTGAAAAGAATGATATTGTTAATGTTCTGTCATTAGTTGAAGAGTAAATTATAATATTTGCTGAGTCAAATTTAGTAATGAAGGAATATGATCATGTTATAAAATGATTTAGTTTAATTTGATATTATAGGTATTTTAAGCTAAGAAATTAATCAAAATATTGATTTTTATAATGATTGAGTATAAAGTCTGCATATAATTGTGTAAAAAGAAAGGGGCATTAATCGCCCCTAAATTGATAATTATATCAAATGATGAATTGAAAAAATTCATGCTAAATTTTTGTTCAACTTATATAATGAAAATATAGGAGTGGGTATGATTTATGATGTGAACTTAGAACAAAATGGTTGTTTGCTGGGTATAGTTCTAAATCCAGAGTATTGAAACAAGGTTTGGGAACGGTTATACTTGAAGATTTAATTGAAATTGCTAAAAATTCATTGAATGTTACCTCAATTAAAAGTGTTGTGTAGTCACGTTCGTAATAGCCATTACGATAAGTCATTCTATTGGGCTCACGTTAATAGGCTTCGTTATCTATGTATTCATCCCGTTCTTTCTCCATCAGTTGATTAAATACCTTGGTTAGAATACTCTTAGATAGGTTGTCTTTCACTTCTACGTTAATTAAGTTTTAAATTTCTTCTAGATTCAGTGTAAAATGTACTTGGGTCATCTTAATTCCTCCTGGTTTGTTTATCGTTCTTAAAAACATTGTACCAGTTATGGAGGGATAAGTGACCCTTTCTTTTTACACAATTATATGGACTTTATATTTAAAGTCTCAAAATATTTCAGCAACACTAGTATAATTGAAAATGATATTAACGGTTTACAAGTTCTATAGGAACTGAAAATCCCTT
>JAEZZN010000089.1 GCA_023418535.1 Bacillota bacterium
AACTTTGAACCTTAAACAAATACTTCAACCCATTGTTTAAAAATAACTATGGAGTTAGATTTTTACTTCTAACTCCAATTAAATGTTATTCTAATTCTTCACCAACACTATTTGACAAAGAACCATTTATTATTATTAAAATTTTCTTCCACTTCCCGTATAAGTTCCTCCACGTGATGACTTATGAGTCGTAGATGTAGGTCTTCCACCACCACTAGATCCCGAGCTAACTACTCTATTTATTCGGTGTCTAGTCGTTCTAGAATTAAAGAAAGTATCTCTTATCAAAAGATTATTCATATTGCTGGAATCCATAAGTGAAAAAACTTTTTTTCCAGGATTAGATATAGCAGATGCTTTGAAAACTGGTTGTGAACCGAAAAATCCTACAACACTAGCTACAGCAGCTATAATAATATCTTTTAATTCTATTGATTTTTCTTGTTGAATTATTAGTCCCGATTTAACTCCCTCAGCAAAATATCGATTTACTATACTATAGTATTTATCCATTACTAAATTTGAATCCATTCTAATTAATGGTGCGATTGCATCAAGTAATTCTTCCTGTCTATCATCATCCATAATTTTTATAGCATAGTCACCAGAAGCCGTAATATAAATTTCACTATTATACATGTCTATTAGAAATAGAATTCCATCCTTATTTAGTCCTACTCTTTGATATAAAAGTTCATCAGCTAAATCTCTTGAACTATATGAATGAGCTTCTGATACGGTATATAGATATACTGGTACATTGTATTCGTCTAAAAATGAAATAAATTTATTATTTTTTTCTTTTTCTAAATTATCATCAAAAATATTAGCATAATCTTCAATATAATTTCCATCTGATTTATATTCATCCCTTAGTGCATATGCATTTGATGGATATATTGTAATCATAATAATCATAATTAATAGAGTAATTTTCTTTACCATAAGAAGTATCCTCCTATCAGAGCCAATATAAATATTATTATGGCAACAATAAATTGATCTCTTCTTACAAGTTTTTTATCTATTGGTAAATCGCCATAAAATTTAGATGTTTGGCCATTCATAGTGAAAACATACATTTTATCGTTATATTGATATGTAAGCATCCACGTAGGAAGTAATACATAATTCCATTTTCTGTTAACTTCTTCTATTTTATTATTAGATAGTTTTACTCTTTGATATTTTGAAGTTATATTCTTTAACAATCCATTTTTATAATCTTCAAGTCTACCATCTATAACTTGTTTAATATCTTCTTTGTCAATATCATATATTTCTGAGAAAAATCCATTTAAATAATAAAATTTAAAATCTTCTTTTTCTTTAAAATTATACGGAGTTATAGAATCCATCTTATTTCTTTCAACTTTAGAATATGCTAATTCTGATACATCATCAATAGTAATATTTCCAGTTGTATCAATATCATATTCATTTGTGGTCTTTATTTCATAATCTCCAGCTACTTTTCTTTCATAATTATATCCTTTACCTCTTATATCAACATCATAATCTACTTCTACCGACCAATAAGGTAAGTACATACCAGTAATTTTTGATAGTTGAGAACTTGAGTAGAAAGACTTGGGTACATATCTTTTTCCTTTTGCCCATTTTAAAAAGTTTTCTTTAGCTTCATTTTCTGATATTTTAAATGGGATTATATAATCTGGTCTAAAACTACCTAAACCTCTTTCTGATATAACTACCGGACTATGACAATAGTAACAGAATGTGGTAAGAGTTGTATCATCAGTTACCACCTCTGCACCACAATTATTACATGTATATCCGTGAATTACATCATTTTCGAAATCTTCTTTTTCGTTACTATTTAATTTCTCTTTTTCGATTTCTTCAACAGTTTTTTCGATTTTATCAGGATTATTTAGTAAATAAAGATCAATTTCTTCCTTAGTAAAAGATGAAGAACAATATTCGCATGAAAGCTTTTCTTCTTCTGGATTATATTTTAATGAAGCTCCACAATTTGGACATTTATATGAATAAACTGCCATTATTTCTACCTATTCTTGCGCTTGACCACAATTTGGACAGAATTTTGTTTTTTTATTTTCGAATTTATAACCACAATTGCTACAGAATGAAGCATTTTGAACTTCTGTTTTTTTACTTCCGCAATTTGAACAGAATTTTCCAGTATTTACTGAACCACAATCTCCACAAGTCCATGTATCACTAGAGTTTGTTTGTTGATTTTGTTGATTAATTTGATTGTTAATTTCTTCTTGATTTGACTTTGTCATATCTCCAAAAAGTCCACCTGAAGCATTCATGCCCATTCCCATTCCGATAAAAGTATTTGCTGAACCTGATTCATTTTTACCAGCATTTTCAAAACCTCTAGCAACAGAACCTTGTACATAACCCTGTCTAATAGATGGATCTGTAAGCATAGCACCTTTATTTCTTTCCATAAGTATTGATCTAGATTCATCTGTGTAGAATATAGAATTAATACCCACACTAACTATGTCAATACCTCTTGTGCTTGTCCATTGTTCATCTAAAACATCAGTCATATATTTACTTAAATTACGTCCTTGAGAAGGAAGTTGTGAAATCTTGATTCCATCTATTGATAGATTTGATATAGCTGCTTGTAATGCTTCCATAAATTCTGATTGGAATGACTGAGTAAATGATTCAGTTGTAAATTGTTTATCGCTTTTATATACTACTTCTTTGTAAAATAGAATTGGATCTATTACTTTAATTGAATAATTACCATGAGCCCTTACTTCTAAATCTAAACCGTAACTAGCATCATGATACATTACAGGATTAGAGGTTCCAAATTTAATATCTCTAATTTCTTGTAAATTAATATAATAAACTTTTTGTTCTCTTGGAGTAACACCACCAAATTTAAATCTTTCAAATGAATCTTTAAATGATTTACCTAATTCACCTTGAAATATTGTTGGAGATGTTGAATTGTCTACCTTAAAATAACCAGCTTCTGCACTTGTACTAATTATTTGTCCACCATCAACAAGCAACATACAAGTATTTTCAGGAACATGGATTAAAGATCCATTTGAAATAACATCACTGAAGCCTTTTTTATTTGAATTTCTAGCACTATCTTCTCTAAATCTAGTACCAGATGTCATAATAACTCCACTTGATAAGTCAGATGGTTTGATTGCTTCTTGCCACTGTTCTGCTAATGTTCCACCTATAGCATCAGTAATTACTTTAATTAATCCCATATTAAACTCCTTTTTATTTTTATAATATCATAATCTAAAATATATTGACACTTAAATTTATGTTATAATTCAATAGAGGTTAATATGAAAATTGAAAATATTAAATACAACGAAAAAAAGTCAATATTTGATATTGAAATTGAAGACGAAAAATATATGATTTCTTATGAATTGTATGATGAATTAAATCTTACAAAAGAAATGGAAATTTCTGAAGAAATATTCAAAGAAATTTTAAGTGAAAACAATTATCAAATAGCTAAAAAAATAGCTGAAAATTATATAAATTATAAGGCTAGAACTGAGTATGAAACTAGAATAAAAATACAAAGTAAGATAATTGATAAAAATGTAGAAGATAGAGTTATTGATTATTATAAAAAATTAAATCTTTTAGATGATTATAGATATGCAAAAGATTATATTGAATATTTACTATATATAAAAAACTCCTCTATTTCTTATATTAAATTTAAATTAAATTATAAAGGAATCAAATCCAATATATATAATCCACTTATTGAGAACATTGATAAAGATATTGAATACAAAAATATAAAGATATTGTACGAAAAAAAATATAAAAATAAAAAAATTTCTGATTATACCGAAAAACAAAAAATATTTAGATATTTTGCAGGTAAAGGGTTTAAGTTTGATGATATAAACAGAGTATTAGGAGAATTTAATGACTAAAGCTTATGTATATATACTAGAATGCAGTGATATGACTTATTACACTGGATATACTGTAGATTTAGAAAAAAGAATTATATCACATAATAGTAAAAAAGCTTCAAAATATACTAGAACTAGAACCCCTGTTAAATACGTATTTACTAAAGAGTTTACCAGTAAAAAAGAAGCTATGTCATATGAAAATAAAATAAAAAGGCTTACTAGAAAACAAAAAGAAAAGCTCATACAAAAACCTGAAAGTTTTGATGAACTCTTCAATGATTAATCTTTACTTAAAATTACAAATAGATTACCTTCATGAATTTCGATATTTGCAATAGAAATTATTTCGTTTGAAACTGTAAGTGATGATCCATATTCTAAATGGTGATTTTCTAATGGCCATTTTACACCATTTACAGAAAATTTGCATATATCATTTGTAGGTAAAAAAGAAATATATTTGTATTTATCAGTTTTATTTATTTCAATATTATCTTCTACAAATATAATCTTATTGTTTTCATTTATAAGTGTTATTTTGTAATTTTTATATTTTTTGAGCATATAGATATTCGCTAATGTATGATCAAGACGAGAGCCAATTCCTCCATAAATATCTATATTTTCAATTCCCATATCTATAACATGATTTATTGAAAGTTCTAAATCAGTCATATCTTTATCTTTGTTAAATGTTATAACTTTGTCTTTTTTTACACAAATATCATTAAAATATTTAGAATCTAATGAGTCAAAATCTCCCAAAGCTACATTGATATCTATATCATTATCTTTAAGGTATTCTAACCCCTTATCAACTGCAACTATATAACTATTATCTAAGCTTTCAAAATTCACTCCTGAAATCTTAGCTCCAGCAAATATACTAGCTTTACTATATTGATTAGATTTCAAGTTTTTTATAGAATTCATTGACATTGTTTGTTATTCCTTTTTCATTAAAAACTGCAGAACCTGCTACAAATAAATCAACTCCTGCATCAGATACTTCTTTTATATTGTCAATTTTAATTCCACCATCTACTTCTAAAATAATATCTCTATTTGATTCATCAATTATTTTTCTAATATTTTCTATCTTATTCATTATTTGTGGAATAAATGCTTGTCCTCCAAAACCTGGAACTACAGTCATTACAAGTATTAAATCAATATCATCTATTAAATATTTCAAAACTGATTCATCTACATGAGTATTTAATACTATTCCTGCTTTCACATCTTTTGATTTTATATAATTAACTAATCTATTTGGATGTTTCGTAGTTTCCGGATGAAAAGAAATTATGTCAGCACCAGCATCTACAAAACTATCAATATAATTTTCAGGTTTTTCAATCATCAAATGTACATCAAAAATTAAATCAGTATGATTTCTTAAATTTTTAATTATATCAGGTCCATATGAAATATTAGGAACATAATTTCCATCCATAATGTCTAGATGTAAATATTTTATTCTAGTTGAATTTAATTCTTCAATTTGTGATTTTAAATCATAAAAATCAGCTGCAAGTAATGATGGAGCTATTTCTTTCATTAAAATTTCCTTTCTTTTTTAATATCTTCTACAATATATATATAATTTTCATATCTATTTTTACTGATTAAAGAATTCTCTACTGCTTCCTTAACTTTACATGACGGCTCATTTATATGCATACAATTTCTAAATTTACATTGTTCAGAATATTTTTTAAATTCTGGGAAATATTCTTTGACTTCTTCATGTGATTCAATAAAATCTAAGTTTAATGCACTAAATCCTGGAGTATCAAATATAAATGTTTCATCATCTATTTCAAAAAGTTCAACATGTCTAGTAGTATGTCGTCCTCTTTTATTTTTATCGCTTATACTTCCAGTTTCCGCATAAAAATCATCATGCAATAAATTTAATAATGTAGATTTCCCAACTCCTGAAGGACCTGCAAATGATGAAATTTTTCCTTCAAGTAATCTTCTTAAATCATCTATTCCGTGATTTTGATTTGCTGAAGTAAATATATATTCGTAATTAGTTTTACTATATATATCTACAAATTCATCTATTTCTTCTCTACTTGCTAAATCTACTTTATTTATTACAAGTTTCACAGGAATTTCAAAATGTTCAAGCATTACAAGATATTTATCAAATATATTATAGTTTAATTTAGGATTTGTTAGACTTGATACTAATAGCAATTGATCAATATTTGCTATTGGAGGTCTAATTAAAGAGTTTTTTCTTTCAAATACATTTTCAATATAACCCGTAGTATCATCTAGTATCTGAACTTCAACTTTATCTCCCACAAGAGGCTTTATAGATTTTTCTCTAAATACTCCTCTAGCTTTACACAAATACTCTTTTCCATTTACTAATACATGATATATTTCTTTTTGTGATTTATTAATTATCCCATGTTTATTCATAATTTGCATTCGTTTCTTTATCATCATACAAAACAGTAAACTCACTATTTTTTGGAGCTTGAATTCTTATTTTAATAATTCCATCAGAATCAGCTTCTGATTTATTATGATTCTTGTTATATACAGTAACACCAGTATTTTTATTAATTATTTTTACATTAAAAGATTCCTCAGAATTCTTTGGAATATTTAATTTGAAATCATAACTAATCGTTGGGTTATCTGAAGATTCTGGATTTTCTTCTTGCTCTGTTTCTTTTTCTGTTTCTTTTTCTGTTTCAATTCTTTTTACTTCCGGTCCAATACTTATAGTTATATCTATAGAAGACCCCTCACTAACTACACTTCCGACTTCAAGTGATTGAGATATAATATCATTTTCTGGAACAGTATCGCTATGTTCTTTATTTATTGAACCAAGAATCAATCCTGAAGAAGAGATTGTTGATATTGCTACAGATTGACTCAAACCTTCTAAATTAGGAACTGTAACTTTATTATCTTGAGGTCCTAAACTTATTACTATATCAATTTTAGTACCTGCAGGAACCATTTCGTTTGCTTCAGGTAATTGTCTTATAACCGTATTTTCAGGAGCATCATTCACTTCTTTAGTTTTAACTCCTATCTCAAATCCATAATCACGAATAAGTTTTTCAACACTATCAAGTGTGAAACCTTTAATATTAGGAACTTTTATCAATTCTTTTCCTTTACTTACTGTTAATTCAACATTTTGACCCTTAGTAACAGAAGTATTTGGCTCAATTGATTGTTTTATTATATTTCCAGCTATTATTTCAGAATCATATATTCTTTCTTTTATAATTACATGTAATCCCAAGTCTTCCAGTCTTTCTACTGCAGACTCTTCAGAGATATCTAATACACTTGGCATTCTAATCTCAGTTTCTGTTTGTTTAGAGTTAATAAAGCCACTTATTAAAATATTAATAGTATATATAGCTCCAGAAAGTAAAAGTATCGTTAGTAGAATCAATAATGGTTTACTTATTTTTTCCTTTTCTTTTTCTTCTTCTTGTTTTACTTCTTCTTTAGTTGTATAGGTAACTTTAGTTTTTATCGTATGACCTTTTTCAATATCTGAATCTGTCTTATTTGGAATATATTGAATATTTAATTCATTTCCAGATATTAGTTTATTTATATCTATAAGCAAATTACTTGCTGTTTTATATCTATCTTCAGGATTTTTTTCAAGCAATTTATTTATTATTAAAGCTAAATTTTCATCAAAATCAGGTATTATATCTGTAACTAATGCTGGTTTTTCTTGAATATGTTTTACAGCAATACTAACAGGACTGTCCCCTCCAAATGGTACCTTACCAGTAGCCATTTCATAAAGTACAACCCCTAAAGAATATAAATCAGATCTTGCATCTATACTTTGTCCTTTAGCTTGTTCTGGTGATATATAATGAACTGTACCTAAAATTGAAGAAGTATAAGTTATAGTCGCATCGCTAGCAACTCTTGCAATACCAAAATCTGTAACTTTAATCTTATCATCATTTGTTACAAGTATATTGGCAGGTTTTATATCTCTATGTACTAAACCATGTATATGAGCAGTTTGAAGCGCTTTTGCAATTTGTTGAGTATAATATATTATTTTTTTACTATCTAATGGAGCTTGTTCATTGATAATGTCTTTTAATGTTCTACCCTCAATTTTTTCCATAACAATATACTCAATCGTTTTGCCATTATATTCATGTCTTCCCATATCATAAATTGATACTATATTGTCGTCAATGAGTGATGCTGAGGCAGATGCTTCATTTTTTAATCTATCAATAAATTCTTCGCCTTCAACAAAAACATCTTTAAGTATTTTAATAGCAACTTTTCTTGAAAGCAAAGTATCATAAGCATCATACACTACTGCCATTCCACCCGTGCCTATAATTTCATTAATTTTATATCTATTATTTAATAATTCACCATTCATAATGACCTCATTCAATCTCTACCAAAGTAATGGTAATATTATCTTTACCACCTGTAGAATTCGCCATATATTGAAGTATTTCGCAACTCTCGTCAACTTCATACTCATTCTTCAATACATCCAATATATCACTATCATCTATCATATCTGTTAAACCATCTGATGTTAAAAGTAAATAATCTTTTTTATTTAATTTCAACCTATCTATATCTATTTTATAATTAATAGATGTTCCCAAAGCACTTGTAATCCTATTTTTAGGATAAAATTTAGATTCTTCTTCAGTTATTGCTCCTGAATCTAATAACTCTTGAACAAATGAATGGTCTTTAGTAATTTGTTTAAGCTCTTGATTATGATAAAGATATAATCTACTGTCTCCAACATTTGCATAATATAATGTATCATTGTGTATTAATGCCAAAATCAAGGTTGTCCCCATCCCAGTATAATTTTCATTATTTTGAGATTCCTCAAATATTTTATTATGTGCAACTTTTACAGAATGAGCTATGGTATCAAATATTTCATTTGGATTAAAATTTTTTATAATTTCATTACTTACAATTTCCGATGCCATTTTGGACGCAATTTCTCCTGCACTATGTCCTCCCATTCCATCACAAATTATAAATAAATTAAAATTTTCACCTGAAAAGTTTAAATAACTGTCTTCGTTATTATCTCTAACTCTTCCTATATCAGTTGTTGTAAAATATCTCATAATAACCTACTTATGCAAATAATAGTAATTATATCATATTAATCATTTTTTATAAATTTTACATATGAAAAACCCGTCATTTTTTGCACTTGGAAGTATTTCAATAAAATCTTTTTCATTAATCTTTACTATACTTAAATCCTTATGGTTTTCTAAAAATCTATTAACCAGATCTATATTTTCTAAATCTCCTAATGTACATGTACTATAAACTAAATACCCACCACTTTTTAAATAAGCATAAGTATTCTCAAGAATCTCAAATTGTAAATGACTCAAACTCTCAATATCTTCAAATTGTCTTTCTATTTTTATCTCAGGTTTTCTTTTTATTACTCCAAGTCCAGAGCAAGGAGCATCCACTAGTATATAATCAAATCTATTTCTAAACTCTTCGATAAATTTACTAGCGTCATAATTAGTAATTTCAGGCATTTTAAAATTCATTCTTGTAAAATTTTCTTTAATTTTTTCTAATTTATTGAAAGATACATCATTAGAAACTAAATGTCCTGTATTGTTCATTATTTGCATTATATGTGTACTTTTAGAACCTGGTGCTGCACATAAATCGAGTACTTCTGAATATTCACTAGGATTCAATATTTCACTTACCAGCGCTGATGATTGATCTTGTATAGTGAAAAGACCTTTTTTAAATTCCTCTGTATCTGTTATATTTTCAGGATTTTCAACTATTAATGAATCTTTAGAAATACTTGATTCTTCAGTATTAAACCCATATTTTTTTAATTCATTCGATAGTTTTGATTTTGTAGTTATATTTGTATTTACTCTAATATTCATATGAGGAGTATTATTGAAATCTTTCACTATCTCCACATAATTATCATAGTATTCTTTTAGATAAAGGATTAAACTTTTATTTACACTATATCTTATTGATAAGTATTCATCGATATCTTCAATATCTACTTCCATATATTTTTCTTTATCTCTTAAAAAACTTCTTAAATTTCCATTTACAAATCCTTTAAGTTTAAAATTAATTTTGTGTGTATTCTTTACAGCTTCATTTATAACTGCATATTCTTTTGAATTAAGAAATATAAGCTCATAAATCGCTATTCTTAGTATATTTACTATATCTTTATCTAATTTTTTAAATGGGGTTTTTGATAATTTTGAAATTATATAGTCTAAATATTTCTGATTTTCAACAACTCCATATACAATTTTTCTATATAAAGATTTATCTAACTCATCTACTTCATCTATTGAGTCTTTAATTACATAATTACTATATTTATTATTATTTATAATTTCATCTATTGCCTTTATGGCAGCTCTTCTTGCTTTAATAATATCCTCCCAAATATAAAAAGCAAATATCATTAAAGATATTTGCTAAATTAGTAAATGCTATCTTCTGCTATTTCTCATACTTATAAATCTTAATAATTGTATTACTGAAGTAAGCATTGAAGCAATATAAGTCATTGCAGCTGCACCCAATACTTTTTTAGTCCCAGATTTTTCATCTACTGTGATTATATTATTTGCAACTAAAGTATCCATCGCTCTTCTACTAGCATCTATCTCAACTGGCAATGTAACTATATGAAATAGCACTGATAATGAATATAGTATTATTCCTACATCAATTAATTCTACAAGTTCTAATAAAAATCCTATAAAAATAAGTACAAATGTAAATCTTGAAGTAAATCCAACTACTGGAGCTAAAGCGGATCTAAATCTTAGAAAAGCATATCCTTCATTATCTTGGATAGCATGTCCGACTTCATGAGCTGCAACGGATACTGCTGATACAGAATTTGAGTCATAGATCCCTTGTGAAAGTCTAATCACTTTTGATCTTGGATCATAATGGTCTGTTAATACACCATTAATCGGTTGAACTGTTACGTCATAGATTCCATTTCTATCTAGTATAATTTTAGCAGCTTCTTCTCCAGTTAATCCTGATGATGCAGATACTTTTGAAAATTTCTCATAATTTCTTCTAACTTTAAAGCTTGCAAACATACTTATAAACATAGCAATTATTAGTAAAATATAATAATCCATAAATCCTCCTAATTCTTATGAAAGATACTCACCTTTCTCTATATCATTTCCAAGTAAAAATGATTTGACATCCATTCTCTTTTTACCTTCAAACTGTATTTCTTCTATCCTTATACATGCATCAGAGCAATTAACAAAAATTCCATCTTTATTTGCATCTATAATTTGTCCTATCTTATTATCAGTATATTTTTCAATTATGGTAATTTTATGGATTTTTATTTTATTATTTTTATAGTATGAAAAAGTGCCTGGCCAATTTGAAAAAGCCATTATTTTAGCTTTTATATCGCTTGCTTTTTCATTAAAATCTATATGTCCCATAGTTTTATCTATCTTTTTAGAATATGTAGCCTTTGTTTCATCTTGTTTAGTTCTATTTTTATAAAGATTATCATAGTCTAATATAGTATTTACTATTAATGGGCCAGATATTTCAGATAATTTATCATGTAGACTTTCAATGTCTGTGTCCTCATCTATGTCTATTTTAACGATATCAAGAATATCACCTGTATCCATAGTTTTTTCTATGAGCATACTACATACTCCTGCTTGCTTATCTTTATTTAATATAGTCCATTGCATAGGAGCTGCTCCCCTATATTTAGGAAGTATTGATGAATGTATATTAATAATTCTATCTTTGTATTTACTTAATAATTCATCTTTTATTAATTGACCATATGCAATTACTACTATAAAATCTGGATTAATATTATTTATTAAATTAATTGATTCTTCTGAATTAACATTCGAAGGCTCATATGTTTTTATTCCTAATTCAATAGCTTTAGACTTTACAGGAGTCGGTAAAATTTTATTTCTAGATCTTTTTTTATCTTGTCCCGTTATTACAAGTTCCACGCTAATTTCTTTATTTTCATGTAGTGATATAAGAGGATTAACTGAAAATTCAGGAGTCCCCATAAATATAATTTTTTTCATATTCATCCTCCACTATATTGCCATAGTTTTATATTTTTGCTTTATTAATTATCTTTTTGAGATACTAATCGATCTTCTTTTCCTATTTTCTTTAGAATTTCTTCATAATTTTCATCTGTTACTTCATCTATCATTTTTGATGTGATTAATACTCCATCTAAATGATCTCTCTCATGTTGGAAACATTTAGCAAGCATACCATCAGCTTCTATAATTTGTTCATTTCCTTCAATATCCATATATTTCATTTTAATTTTTTCAGCTCTTTTTACTGTACAATTAAAATTAGGAATTGATAAACAACCTTCTATATCTATATCTTCTCCCTCTGATTCAATTATTTCTGGATTTATAATTTTATAAATATTTCCATCTCCTAAATCAGCCACAAATACTCTTCTAAGTACTCCTACTTGTGGTCCGGCAAGTCCTATACCATCTTTTTGGTGCATAGTGTCTACCATATCATCTAAAAGTTGTAATAATCTATCGTCTATTTTTTTCACTTCTCTAGCTTTTTTCAATAGTATTGGATCATCTACTTTTCTAACTACTCTTAAAGCCATCATTCCTCCTCTAATTTATAATTAATATAAATTTTATAATCTTTGTCTATTTTTCTAAGTTCATGCGAAAGATCTATTAAATCTTTTTTATTTGTAGACTTGACTATAATATCAAATCTATATCTATTATTTATTCTTTCAATCACACTTGGTGTAGGTCCAGTAATTTCAAGTATATTAATACCTTTATTTCTAATAAATTCATTTATCGAAATTGTTATACTTCTTCCCACTCTGATAGCATATGATCGGTCTTTTGAAGAGAGATTAATATTCAATATATTTACTATAGGTGGATAATTGAATTTTTTTCTTTCAGCCATTTCGGTTTTAAAAAAATCATAATAATTATTCTCAGCAGCATACTTAATTGCATAGTTATCAGGACTATATGTTTGAATTATTACTTCACCTTTAGTATTTCCACGACCTGCCCTTCCTGATACTTGTGTTATTAAATTAAATGTATTTTCATGAGCTCTAAAATCAGGTATATTTAAACTTATATCTGCTGAAACTATCCCAACTACAGAAACATTTGGAAAATCAAGACCTTTTGAAAGCATTTGAGTTCCAATTAAAATATCTATTTTTCCTTCATGCATCATATTATATACTTTTTTATAATCTTGTTTACTTGTGGTAGTATCAGCATCCATTCTATACACCTTTGCATTTGGAAACAACTCTTTAGTCTGCTCTTCAAGCATTTCTGTCCCAGCACCATATTCTTTTATCCATTTACTTCCACAATTTGGACAAGATTTGCGTTTTAATGCAGTTCTACCACAATAATGGCATATTAGTCTATCTTTTGACTTATGATATGTCATAGCAACGTCACAAGCTTCACATCTATGAACATATCCACATGTTCTACAAAATACAAATGATGTATGTCCTCTTTTATTTAAAAATAGAATAATCTGTTCATTTTTTTTCATAGCATCTTCTATACTGGATTTTAACAATTCTGAGAACATGCTTAGATTGTTTTTCTTTAATTCTTCACGCATATCTACACGAATAATATTAGGCATTTGAATATTATTTACTCTTTTATTAATTCGAATAAGATTTAGTTTTTTAAGATATACATCATACATAGTTTTCATGGATGGTGTTGCACTACCCAATACTAATTTTGCATCATGATACTCTGCTCTTTTTTTTGCAATATCAATTGCAGAATATTTCGGATTTTTTTCTGATTGATAAGATTTTTCATGTTCTTCATCAATAACTATAATTCCTATATTCTCAAATGGTGCAAATATTGCTGATCTTGCACCTACTACTATCTTTACTTCTTTATCTCGAATCATTCTCCATTGATCTGCACGTTCAGAAATAGTTAATTTTGAATGAAGCACTGCTATATTTTTACCAAATCTCCCTTGAAATCTCTCAATTGTCTGTGGTGTTAGAGAAATCTCAGGAACTAATATAATCGCTTCTTTTCCCTTATTTATATAATATTCTACTAATTGTAAATAAATCTCAGTCTTTCCAGACCCTGTAACACCATGAATTAAAAAATTATTTTCCGTCGTACCTAAAATGAGATCATAAGCTTTTTGTTGCTCTTCATTTAAATTAATTTTTTTTAATTCTTTTACTTCTTCAAGTAAGTTACGATATATATCCTTTTTTTCTACTTTAATTAATTTCTTGTCTTCTAATGTGTTTAATGTACTATTTGTTGATTTTGTTTCATTTAAAAGTTTAGTTTTTTCTGTAGTTCCATTTTCAAACAAATAATCAAGTATAGCTAACTGTTTTATAGCATTTTTTCGTATTATATTAAAATATTCAGGATTTTCTAAATGAATATATTCAATATATTTAATACTTGATTTTTTATTTAAAGAAATATAAGAATCAATATAATTTTGTTTTACTAAATCATTTATTGTTTTAATATTGTATTTATTTTTAAATATTTTCTTAATTTCAATAAAACTTTTATAATCATCTAAGAACTCATATAAATCAGTGTCTATGTTTTTCAAATTATCATTAGCTTTATAATACTCTTCTACTGTATCTATACTGCCTGGTGGTAAAATAGTATTAACAGCTGAACTATAATCAGATATATTATTTTTTATCATATATAAGGCAAGTTCTACCATTTCTTTTGAAATGATAGGCTTTGTATCGATTATTTCAGTAATTTTTTTAGTCTTAAAATCTACTTCACCTTCGTGAATAGAAACTACAATTCCAAGATTTTTAGAGTTGGAATTTCCAAATGGAACTATCACTCTAGTACCTATTTCAATTTCTTCATCATATTCATAAGTAAATAATCTATCTAAAAATGAAGTTTTAGATTTTAATATTACATCATAATACATCTTTCACCAATTTATCTAAAATAATATTTGCCACATCTTCTTTTGACATCAAATCATAAGAAGTTTCTTCTTCATTAGTAATCACAGTTACAATATTCGTATCAACATTAAATCCTGCGCCTTGTTTTGATACATCATTTGCAACAATCATGTCTAAATTCTTGGACTTCAATTTTTTCTTTGCATTTTCTAACAAATCATCTGTTTCCGCTGCAAAACCTATTAGACGTTGATTTTCTTTCTTTTGACCAAAATATTTCAGTATGTCTAAAGATTTTTTCATTTTAAATATAGTTTCTTCGTCTGTCTTTTTAAGTTTTGAATCAAAAGAAGTTTTAAACTCATAATCAGTAGGAGCTGCCGCCATGATTACAGCATTAGCATCCTTAAAATTATTTTCTATAGCTTCTTTCATTTCTTCATTCGTTTCTACATGAATATTTTCAACCATTCCAAGCTGAGGAGTCTTAACTTTTCCTTGAATAAAATATACATCCGCTCCTCTATTTCTTGCATTTCTGGCTATTTGATATCCCATTTTTCCTGAAGAATCATTTGTCATAAATCTAACTGGATCAAGTCTCGCAATTGTAGCTCCAGCTGTAACTATAATTTTTTTATTTTCTAAATCTTTTTTTGTCAGCTTATATTCTATATATTCAAGTATTTCACTTGGCTCTGCCATTCTTCCTTTACCAACAGTATTACATGCTAAAACTCCTTCATTTGAATCTATGAAGTCATATCCAAGATCTATTAATCCTTCAATATTTCGTTGTGTAATCGGGTTTAATAGCATATTAGTATTAGTAGATACTGCAAAAGATACAGGCGACTTAGAAGCTAAAATAGCAGTTGTAAGAAGGTTATCTGCAATACCTGCATATACTTTTGCAATTGTATTCGCAGTTGCAGGCGCTACTAAAAATAAGTCTACATCATTTGTAATATCTACATGTAGTACCTTATCAGGATGTATCCACATATCTGTATATACTTTTCCATTTGCCATTGTTTCAAATGTAATTGGATTTATAAACTTAGTTGCGGATTCAGTCATAATAACTTCAACTTTTGCTCCAAGTTTTCTAAGTGAACTTATTAAACTAAGTACTTTATATATAGCTATTCCACTTGTAACGCCAATAAGGATTTTTTTATCTTTTAGCATTATTCTTCCTCTTTTACCACTTTTTTCTCCATGATTTCACTTAATGCTTGAGTTACTGGTTTATAAGCTTTATTTTTTACACGTGGTTTATCACCATCTATGATTTGTTTTGCCCTTTTAGCTGTCATCATAGCTATTTCATATCTTGAGTCACTTATTTCTGATAATTTTTTAAATGATGGATTTAACATTATTTTCTCCTTTTTTCTAATTCTTCATCTATAATTTCTTCTAATCTTTCTGTAGCACTATCTATATAATCATTGATTAAATAGTAATCATAATATCTAATTTGTGCTAGCTCTACTTCTGCATTTCTAAGTCTAGTTTGAATCATATCTTCTGATTCGGTATTTCTATATCTTAATCTTGTTTCGATATCAGATTTTTTAGGTGGTAACATAAATACAAATACCCCATTATCATAGTTTTCTCTAACTTGACTTGCGCCTTGTACATCAATTTCAAGTATTACAACTTTACCTTCATTAATACTTTTTTCAACAAATGCAAGTGGTGTACCATATGAATTTCCATGAACTACTGCATGTTCTAATAATTTATTTGTTTCAATTAATTCATCAAATTCTTCTTGAGTCTTAAAGAAATAGTCTACACCATCTACTTCATTTTCTCTTTGATATCTTGTTGTAACAGAAATAGATGTTACAATATCATCACGATTTTTTAAAATTTCTTTAACTATTGTTCCTTTACCAGCAGCTGTTGGTCCAGAAATAACTAATAAAAATCCTTTCATAAAACCTCTATTCAATATTTTGTACTTGTTCTTTTATTTTCTCTATAGTTGTTTTCATTTCAATTACATGATTAGTCACATTAATATTTGAAGTTTTTGATCCAATCGTATTTACTTCTCTAAGCATTTCCTGTGATATAAAATCCAATTTTTTCCCAATAACTTCATTTGTTTCTAGGCTTTCTTCAAATTGAATAAAATGCGAATTAAGTCTTGATAATTCTTCATTAATATCTTGCCTATCTGCATAAAATACGATTTCATTTGCAAGTCTATCTTCATTAATAATATTTTGATCTAAAATTTCTTGAATATTAGCAAATAATTTATTTCTAATTTCTTCTTTTAGATTTATTACTTGATTGCAAATATTTTCTCTATTTTCTTTAAGAATCTCTATATTATCAGATAAATCATTCTTTAGATTTAAACCTTCAGCTATTCGCATATTTACTAATTGTACTAATACTTCTTCTATTGTATTTAATATAACTGAGCTTAAATATTCGTCATCTAGTTCTTCAGCTTCAAATCTAAGTACATCTTCATTTCTCAATATATCTGAAATTCTAATATCTCTATATTCTCCATCTAAATTAAATGTATTTTTTAAACTATTAAGTGCTTCATACATTTTTCCAGCTTGTACTTCATCTATTGTGATATTAGTATTGCCTAAACTTTTAGTTTTAGACTTAATAAATAAATCAATTCTACCTCTTTTAATATATTTTCTAATTAATTTATTTATCTTATCTTCCATGAAATTTAGTTGATAAGGCATTCTAGTATTAATATCTAAAAATCTAGAATTAACAGATTTAATTTCAACTTCAATATTAAGTTTATCATCCATATAGCTACTTTTACCGTAGCCTGTCATTGATTTAATCATATAATCTCCTTCTTTAATTATTGTAATTCATAAATAAAAACAGTCAAGGAAATGTTACAAAAATTTAATAAATAATATGCTATAATAATAAATGAAAAGGAGTTAATATGGCATTAGATGGTATAGTATTAAAATCATTAGTAAAAGAATTTAATGAAAAATTGATAAATGGGCATATTCAAAAAATTTATCAAATTAATGAACATATTCTTATACTCAATATTTATAATAAAGAAAATTATAAATTACTTATTTCTTCAAATCCTCAAAACGCAAGGATTCATCTTACAGATTTCAAATATGACAATCCTACTACCCCACCTCAATTTGCAATGATATTAAGAAAACATATACAAAATTCTACTATTAAAGAAATTAAACAAATAGGTATGGATAGAAGTTTGGAGATAGTTATAAGTACTAAGGACGAATTAGGACTAGATACTGAAAGAAGACTTATGATTGATATAATGGGAAAATATTCCAATATTGTTTTAACTAATAAGAATTATAAAGTTATTGAATCTATAAAAAGAATTTCACATGAAATGAGTAGTGTTCGTGCTGTTTATCCTGGCACACAGTTTTCAAAACTCGAAGATAATAAAATTAATATATTAAAAAATACGCCAAATTTACAAGATCTTGAAATCCCTGAAACTTATAAAATTAAAAAAGTTTTTTATATGCTATTCCAAGGTTTTGGTCCACAAATTGGTGATGAAATTGCTTTTAGATCAAGCATTGATTTTTCACGATCTTACGGAACATTAAATAGTGAAGAAAGAGAAAATTTAAATCAAGTATTCCAATCAGTTGTTTCAGAAATTAAATCAAATAAATTTGAACCTCATTTATACTTTGATAAGGAGAAATCTATAGATTTCTATTCTATGAAACTTCTAAGCAAAGGAGACAATTATAAAACATATGATTCTATTAGCGAAGTATTAGATATTTATTATTCCCAAAATGTAAATGATAATTCATTAAATCAAGTAAAATCAAATCTTGTAAAAACAATTGAACAAAAAATTTCTCACAATGTTACTAAACTTGATAATTTAAATAAAGATTTTGATGAATCTAAAAAATATGAAATATATCGTATTGAAGGAGATTTATTATCTACAGTTGCATATGAAATAAAAAAAGGTCAGGGAAATATTGAAGTTTATAATTATTATGATGATACAATGATTAATATTAATCTTGATAATAGAAAATCAGCTTGGGAAAATATAGAATTAAAATACAAGAAATCTAAGAAACTTCATAAAAGTTATAATATTCTTCTTGAATCAATTCCGAATCTAGAAGAAGAAATATCTTATTTAAGAAATATAATTTCACAAATAAATTTAGCAGAAAATCATAATGAAGTTTCTGAAATTAAAGAAGAACTTATAGATCAAAATATAATTAAAAAATCTTCTAAATCAAAAAAGATAAAGGAAGAAAAATCTATTCCACATAAATATATTACAAATAATAACAATATAATTTACGTAGGAAAAAATAACAAACAAAATGAATATCTTACACTTAGAGAAGCAAATCCAGATGATTATTTCTTCCATATAAAGGATTTACCTGGGTCTCATGTAATTCTAAAAAATAATCAAAAGATTGAAGATTATGAAATTAAAATTGCAGCATATCTTGCCGCTAAATTTTCAAAAAATTCAAATGATAGATATATAGATGTAGATTATACACAAAAGAAAAATGTAAACAAATCTAAAGGTTCAAAGCCTGGCATGGTATATTATACAAATTATACAACTATTAGAATTGATATAGAAAATCAGCCAATTGGATTTAAGAAGATGTAATTATGTAATATGTTAAAATAGATGATTCGAAAAA
>JAEZZN010000104.1 GCA_023418535.1 Bacillota bacterium
CCTGCTTGTAAGGCAGATGCTCTCCCAACTGAGCTAAACGCCCATATATATGGTGACCCTACCGGGATTCGAACCCGGGTTACCGCCGTGAAAGGGCGATGTCTTAACCACTTGACCATAGGGCCACACTAACGTGACTATTTCATTATATAAAAAATTTTTGTCTTTGTCAAATTTTTTTTTATTTTGTATTTAAGTCGCATTCATTTTCGATACCAATTTATAATACATAATTTTTTTCCTTTTGTCAAATTTTTTTTCTATTATTTTTAGGAAACTTGAAAAATGCGTCTAAATCCTTCTCTTCTACTATTTTTTCATCTTTTTTATTAAGTTTTTCTTTTATTAAATCTAAAATATTTATATTTTTTTTATTGTTTTTAATAATATTATTTTTTTTCTCATCACTTTTATTTAATTGTTTATACTCTTTATTTTCATTAATTATTTTTTTTAGAACAATTAATTCATAATCTTCATTTACTAATTCATTTTTTAATTTTATTAATCGCATATCAAAATCTTCTTCATCTATTTTATAATTTCTAAAAATCTCATAAATTAAATCTCTTATTCTTTTATCATTTTTCATATATGGATTAACTAACAAGAGAATATTATTATCTTGTACAAATATTTTATCTAAATTATAATAAATATAGTCTTCATCAATCATATATTTGTTTATTACTTCAACACAATTAAATATTTGATTCAGCAATTTCAATAATTCTTTAGAATTTATTAAACCATTCAATTTGTCTTTTATAGTAATTAAATTACTATCATCTATAATCAAATTATTTTCTTTTATAATAAATGGAACTATTACATCAATATTATTGTTACTAATCATATTTGTAATAAATTTATTTTCTTCATTTTTATCAATCTTTACTTTAATCATCCATATACCTCAGTAATTTTATCATTTCATATCCATTTGATGTTTTCATAAAACTTATTCCATTTTTATTGAAAGGAAATACTTCATCAATTATTTTATATTCAATACCTTTTTCATCAATAATATAATTTTTCTCATTTAATTTAACGATGCCTCTATTTAACGAAAATGATTTTGCTTCACTATATTTAAAATCAATTATATTATTAAATTTTTGATCAATATATCCCCATTTATTTTTCTTTACCGCAATATACTCACTATAAGAAAAGTCTATATCATCATATTTTTCAGAAAATTTATTATTTTTTATATCGTAAATTATATATTTCTTATCCTTAAAAATTATTTTATCATCATAGATTGCGTTGTTAAATTCATCTATTTTTACATCTTTAAATTCAAATTCTTTAATTATATTAAATTTATTATCTATTAATTTCCATTTATCAGTAAAAATTAAAGCTTTGCCATTTGAAAAATTTGTCGCTCTAGAATATATTTCTCTTTGTTTTTCACCAGCTCTATTTACAAAATACATACCTTTAGAATCTTCTTTAATAAGATAATTCTCATAAAAAGGCTTAAAATTCCCCTTAAGATTAGATTTTATAACTCCTGAAGTTTTATAAATTTTTGTATAATCATTATCTATAGCTGTATAATAATCTTCCCAAACTCCAGAAATAATATCATGTTTTTCAAGATTCAAATTTCTTCCATTCTTATTAACAATTATCCATTTATTATCTTTTTTTACTATAAAATCCTTAAAAACAGGAGAATATTTTATATCTTCATAAGTTTTTCCAATAGATATAAACTTATGAAATGTATTTTTTGAATATTCTTTATTTACTTCTTCATTTACTTTGTCTAAATAATTATTAAAATTTCTATAATCATTTTGTTCTAAATATATTTTCAAAATATCTGATTGAGTTTTATTTATATAATCAGCTTCAAAACTCACATTTTCCAATTCTTTTATAACTTCATTTATGTTAAAACTTTTCAAATAAGCATTTATTATTTTTTTATTAACTTGATTGTTCTCAACCATTTCTAGTGACTTTCTGTAATTTAATATCGCTTCATCATACACTTCTGATTCAAAGAATTTATCCCCTGTCTCTTCATATTTTTTAGATCTTTCATTTATATCATGCTCTTTGTAAATTGATAAAGCTAATATTAAACTTGCAATTATTATTAATGCATAATTAAAAATGTTTTTCATATTAATACTCCTATTAAAATAAATGAAATTGTTATAAATGGAACCATTGGAATTCTTTTTATCTCAGATTTTTTTAATATTATACATATTGAAAATATAAATAAAGTTACAGATAAAATAAATAAAAATAAAATAAAACCTTCTCCACCTAGATAAAGTAAAATTGAAATTAATAGCTTGATATCTCCCATTCCTATTGAATTTTTAAAATAAGAAAAAAAGAATAAAAATAATATAATAGTAAAAGAAATAATAAAATCAATTCCTATATTATATTTAAATGTAATAAAAGCTACAATTAATATTGAAAAGCTTATAAAATTTGGTATAGTATAGGTTTTAATATCAATAATTGACGATATCATAAGTATAGATAAGATCAAGTGACGATCTAGATAAAAGTAATTTAAACTTATTACATTAATTAATAATAGAAATAATAATATGGATTCTGCATAAATATATTTTTCATTTTTCATATATTTATAAAATAAAATTGTATTAATCAATAAAAGCATCCTCCATAAATTTGAATTCTATATTTCCAATTTCTTTCAATCTAGAATAATCAAGTTCTAAATTTCTAGATTCATTTGGCATTACAATAACAAGTTTTAATATAGGCTTTGTAAGATTTATAGTTTCTCCATTATTTATACTTATGCTATTTTTCACTTTATTTAAATTTGAAGTCATCTCTTTGTAATAAATCTCTAATTGTTTGTAAAAATAATCTTTAATAACTTTATTATCCGAATAAGACTTATCAAAGATATTTAATGAGAAAATTTGACTAATTGTATTTGTTTCAGGATTATATAAATCTAGTCCTATACCTCTTTCAATAATTAGTTCTCCATTATTTCTTAATTTTTCAGCGAAATATCTTCCTCTTTCAAAATTTGATTTTTGCCAAATAGAATCTGTTTTTTGTTTATATCTATTTATCCATGTATCTATTTCTACATATTGAATAATATTATTTTTAAAATTAAAAATATTATATTTATCTAAATTTATAGGATATTCAATTTTTATTGAAATTTTATTTCCATCTTCAAATAATTTTAGTTCACTTATTTTTATATCATTAATAGAGTTCAATATTCCTACTTTTTCGTTATTTGATCCATTAATATTGTATATTTTACTTGCAAAGATATTTTTTACTAATTTCTTATATACTTCCTTATTTATAATATTCATCGAATCTGTCGAAAGTTGTTTTTTAAAAGAATCAAATAAATCATTTATATTAAAATCTTCAGATATTTCTTTTAAAATTATATCTTTGTAATTATCAAATTTAACTTCTTGAGTAGTTAAATCATCGGTTGAATTTAATCTATCAACAATTAATGAATATGAAGATAAATCCAAAACTGTTTCATAAAGAGCTTTTTTAGTTATAGACTCTGTCATAATATTTAATGCTACTGTATTCACTATATAATACGAAATAACAAATATAAAAAGTACTAGACTCGCTTCGATTGTAATAAACGCACTATTTAAATGTCTTTTCATATAAAATTCCTATATCACTATCTTTTGTTCCAACAATAATATAAATGAATTCTCCATTATTTTTGATAATTTTACCTTTAGAAATATTATATTTATCTTCTTTTTTTGAAAGTATAAATTCATCATTATATATCTCAAATCTATAATCGTTTGTTAATCTAAAATGTTTTGGATTATAAAAATTAATATCATTAATTATTTTATTTTTTAAATTATCAGTATTATCAAATTTATTTATTAATATAAAATCATCATAGTTAGTATAGTAATAGCCATATTGTCCATATTTTTCAGTCCAATCTTTATCTATATCTATATATTTATTTAAAATTTCATAATCCCCGCCAAATCTTATATTTCCTTCTTTTTTTGCGCAAGAAATCAATAATGCACAAGGAATTATTAATATAAAATAAAGAATTATTAATCTATTTCTCATTAATAACCTCCAGATATTTTTTCACTTATTTTATCTAATTTAATATACTTACTTAAAATTGAAACATCAATTTCTGTATCAGTCTTTATCTTAATATTTGAAATAATTTTTGTAATATTAAAATCAGGATTATTTTTCTTAATTTCATAATCCATTACAAAGATCATTCTATTTAAAACACTTTCTTTATCTGTATTTATTCTAAAAAAACTTACCAAAGTTAGATAATCTTTATAATTAAATGAAAGTCCACTATTACTTCCTTTAGAATTAATTTCTTTGCCTCCAATATCAGCAATATATTGATCTATAATACTATTAATTTTTATTTTGCTATCCACCTTCTTTTCTGAAATATAATTATGTATTTTTGAATTGAAAGAATTTGTAATGCTATCAGTTTTTTCAGTAATCATTACCTCAACTTTTCCTACCAAATCCTTAAAATATAACTCAAAATTAACTTCATTTATATCATTCAATTTAGATATAATATTTCCCTTAATATAGTTGAATACATCTAGTTTAATCTTCTTCATAGTGTCCGAACTTGAAAAAATATTATTTTCAATCGAATTAAAACTTTCATTTATCTGTGATTTTAGATCTTCTATAGGACTATTAATATTGTTTGCAATTATACTCTGTATTGGATTTATCATTTCAGAAATAATAGTTTGAGATACTCCATCAATTGTTTGTTTAGTAAATTCATTTAATTTATCATTTAAATATTCCACACCTTGATTTGAATATTTTTCTATATCATCATAAATATTATCTATTGTGTTGCTAGTAATATCTTTTAATCCCTTATTTGCTAAGTTAGAAAGTCCACCAATGGAAACTTGCCATGTTGACTTATTTTTATAAGCTTCTAAATACTCATTTTTATTGATAGTATTAACATCTATTGCAGATTCTGAAATGCTCATCATCCCTAAAATTATTGTCCTTAATATTGGGACACCGAATCCAGTCCATCCAGCTATAGCAGAAGCAACCAATGTAGCTTCCCTATTAAGATCAGAATTCGTGTATGCATATATTGAGTTTAGAAGTAATCTTATAGCAAATATCGAATTCTCTACACTTGAAACATTTGATTTTAGTTTTTGATTACCAAAAAGTATATATTCCATTTGAGAAGAAAATTCGTCATTATCTTCTAATTTATTATTAAAATTTTCTACCAAATACATAGAAATATATAAATTTTCAAGCAAATTCGTATCATTATAATTTATTATATTATTTGACTGATTTATTAAATCTTTATATTTTTTCGATGATGAAATTGTTGCAATATTTGTAGAATTATTTATTAAATCAGTAAAATCTTCAAAATTTATAAAATCTGATATATACCCTATCTCTTTATCATCTTTTATATCAGTATGTGTATCTGAAATATTTTCTAATTCTGATTTACTTTTCTTAGCTTCTTGTGAAGCTTTTTTATCTATTTTTTGTTTAGTCGTTTTATCATTTATATACTTATATAATTTATAGTTATTTAAAGAAGGTAAATTTACTATATTTGATAAATCAAAATGTAAATCTTGATTAAATTTGTTTATATCAATATTAAATGCATCATTTTCTTTTAAAATTTTTATATTATTAGTTAATGTATTTTCATGAAAATTCATTTTATTAAGAATAGATTCAATATTTTCTTTTGTAAATTGCAGTTTCATAGATTTATAATCACTTTTGAAGTTATTCTTTACATCTGAATCATCAAGTTTATTTATCTCTTTCCCCCAGTTTTCTAAAGCATCTTCAAGTGATATAGTTTGATTATAAAAAGATTTTAGTGAAGTTATTATTTCATTGATATTTACTTGCTGAGATACTAATTTAGATTCAAACTTTTTATTTTCCTCATTATATTTCTTTATTTTTTCTTCAATCTCTTTAGTCATATCTTTTATTTTTTTATTTTCTTCATTTAAATTTTTTTTTAACTCCCTATCAGAAGCATCTTTCAAAATTGATTTCAATTCAAAATATTCTTTTGACTCTTTAATTAATGCTTTTAATCTTTTATTAAAATCTTTATATCCATTATTTATTTCTTCAAATTCAGCATTATATTTAACGAAAAACTCAGAAATTTTATTAAAATTTACATTTATTTTCGAATACTCATTTTCATAATCAATCTTTTTATCAATTACATTTGTATAATCTTTGCTAGATTTTACTAAATCTAATAAATTCAATACTCCCTTACTTATTTGATAAGGACCATGCATACTCATATAATCTATTATCTGCTTTTGAATATCATCTAATTGAATATGATCTAATTCATTATTTACACTTATCGAAGTTTCTTTTAGATTTACTTTATAAAATCTACTTTTATTATTTTCTAAATTACTTTTAGTTATATCCTTCACATATTCTTCCAAATATTCTTTACTCTTATCAATCCCAAATATTCGATACCTATCATATAATTCCCTATTATAGTTTGATAGAGCTGACTCTAGAGCAATTTCATTTACCAACTTGGTATCATTTTTTGCAAATAATATTTTAGACACATCAATAGTTAATATAGCAAAAGAATAAATCGGTAAAATGATTAGTGCTAAAAATATTGAAATAAAGCCTTTTATTTTTCTTTTCATCTTATCCTGCTTAAAAATTGTTTTAATGTGTCTTGTAGACTATATACAACTTCCTTAACTGAAAATTTTTCAACAGCAATATTGTTGTCTTTTAATACATCCCTTACAAAATCTACATTTCTTGCTGTATCGCTTAGTTTATATTTTGATGAAATATATTTTTTCCCATCATTATTTGTTGCAATTTTTATATTAAAAATATTGGATTCATCATAAATATAAGCCTTATTATCAGTAAATTTTAATATCTTATTATTTAGCTTTCCCTCTTCACCTTTTATATCTTCTTTATCTATTTTTTTTATAAATTCATCTGTACTAAAATTAACTATTAAATTTCTATTAGAAGAATAAATATTTTCTATTACAATAATTTTAGACAAGGTAATAACTGAAATTATAAAGAGAAAAGATATAGAAAGCATAATAAATGGATAAATCAATGTAGATTCTATAATTTCAATAGATCCTGAATTATCCTTTGTAAAACGATTAAAAATTGTTAATATCATTTTCAAGTCTTGTAAAAATACTTTTAAGTAAAGCTTCCATACTATCCTTAAATATTACAGCGAGTATTATAACTACAATTAATATCAAAACTATCGCTATCATATTTATTTCTCCACTCTCGTCTTTAATAAATCTTTTTAAGATTAGTTTTCCATGTTTAAATTTCATAATTTTTTCTAACATATATCCTCCTATAAAATATTTAAAATAATTGGTACCATTATCATCAACATTATTCCCAAAAACATCATAATATTAGGGATTAACAGCTTTCTATTAGCTTCCTGTGTTTTAATAATTATATGATTTCTTCTAAATTCATCACTCTCCTTTCTTAATAAATCAAGAGAATCAGTAATATTACTACTACCTTTTTCTAAATTCTGTAACAAAATAGATAAAAATTTTCGAATTAATATATCATCAGTTCTAGAGATCATTAAATTATAAGCTTCATTCTCGCTTAGACCATTTGATACCAAAGTATTAATTCTGTTTAAATATGAATTTTCTCCTTCTTTTTCATAATTTGAAACTATATCTATACATTCTCTTGTTGGTATACCAGATTGAATCAATAAACTAATTCTAGAAATAATATTAGGCAAATCATTTTTGATTGAGTTTTTATATTTTGAATATTTTATTTTGATTTCAAAATCAAAATAAAAATTTATAAAAATAGTAAAAATTAGAATTAAAAGAAATATAAGAAAATTATTTATAATTGGATATATCATTAAATTAATACTTGTAAGATAAAATGAGTATGCGATCTTTTTAGATGCAAAATATGTAATATTGTAGTTTAAAAGAAATTCTCCAAATTGGTTTCTAAGAATTATTTTTAATTTTGCATTAATTAAACGATTGGCTATTTTTTGATTTTTAAACAAATATTCGAAAAATGGTGCTATATATTTATATTCCACTCCTCCATTTATCGAAAGTCTTTCTTCAATATTTCTTATACTTTTTTTGTTTTTTAAATTATAAAAATTTAATCCTATAAGCATAAAAATTGAAATTATCGAAAACATATATTTAATTTTCATCTATATCTCCATATTCACTATTTTTTCACCTAATACAAATGAAACTAAAAGTACTATAAATACCGGAATTCTCACTATATAGTCTGCAAAAGTAATCTTTTCGTTAATACTTGCATTTAGCATTACAATTATCACTAAAGGAAGAATTGTCATTATTAAGAATTCTTTTTTAGAATTATTTACAATAGTGTCAATTTCTAGTTCAAGAGCAATGTTTTGCGTCAAAGCATCTTTACTTATATTTGAAATTTTAAAAATATCAATTCCAGAGTTAATAGCTATAATTAAACTATCAATAAATATTGATACTTCTTCTAATTTAGATTTTTTTTCAAATATTTTAAGACTATCCTCTATTGATTTTCCATTATCTATATCTATAAGCAGTTCTTCTAAATATATAACAATATAATTATCTTCATTAAATAGAGTTTTTAGTTCGGTATGTGTATTCCTAAGAGAAATTAATAAATTATTTCCAGCCAAAATATTTGTATTAAATACATCAAGAAATTCTCTAAATATGATTCTTTTTTGTTTTATGTCTTTATCATTAAATAAATTCATTATAATATTTGAAAATTTAATAGAAATAATCGGAGCTATTATTAAAGAAATTAAAATTTGATTAAAAAAAACTTGTAGATAAATAAAAAATATAATTATAGAAATAATATACGATTTTATTTTGTTATTCAAAATTTTCCTCCAATTTATACTTATTAATAATATCTCCTACTCTAACTAAAGTATTTGAAGAATTATTATATTCATATATTGGATTTAACAATGTTTCTCCATTTTTACCTTGAATAATTTCAACTATTTCAGTAATTTTCCTAGTATTTTTTATTTTTTTCAAATAAATAATAATTTCAATAGATGAATTAATTAATCTTTTTACAGCTTCAAGAGGGATATCGTCACCAGCCCTTAAAACCATCGTTTCAAGGCGTGAAATCATATCTCTTGAGGAATTTGCATGTACTGTTGAAAGAGAGCCTTGATGTCCCGTATTCATGCTCTGAAGCATGTCTAATGTCTCATCAGCTCTAACCTCACCAACTATGATTCTATCGGGTCTCATTCTTAGAGAATTTTTTATTAAATCTTTCATAGTAATATTTCCTCCATGAGATACATTGGCTTCTCTAGATTGTAGAGAAATTAAGTTTGGTAAATCTATTTTCAATTCCCTAGAATCTTCTATGGTTATTATCCTTTCAGATTTGTCAATGAAATTAGTTAAAGCTCCTAGTAATGTTGTTTTTCCCGATGAGGTACCACCACCAATCATAATATTGTATTTAGCTTTAATAATTAATTCTAAAAAATCATATACTTCTTTATCAAATAATCCCATACTCATTAAATCATCAATTGTATAATTTTCATTTGAAAATTTTCTAATAGTTACTGCGGGATTATCCTTAGAAATAGGATCTAATACTATATTTACTCTTGATCCATCATAAATTCTTGCATCTACAATAGGTTTCGATGTATTCACTTCTCTACCAACTTCTGATACGATTTTTTGAATTATTCTTTCATACTCAGCATTATCCTTAAATTTATAAATGGATTTATACATTTTCCCATCTTTTTCCAAATAAATTTCATCATATGAATTTATCATAATTTCATTTATCTGATCATCTTCTAAAAGCCTTTCGATTATCCCCAGACCTCGAATTTCATAGAATATATCTTTAGTTAGTTCTGTAACATAATTGATATCAACTTCATCTTGATAATCTATAATATAATCGATTATTTTATTTTGAATATATGTTTTTAACTGATTATCACTTAAAAATCTAATTTCATCTTGATTAATGCTTTCTCTTATTCCTTCTGAATCAAACATATATATTTTGTGAAATCTTCTAGTTTATCGAAGAAATCTTCTCCCTTCATTGATTTTATTCTTAAAGATTTTTTAGACTCATTTATTGAATATAAATATTTATTTTTTAAAATTTTATTTAAAAACTCTTGCATACCAACTATATATTCTTTATCACTATTTTGTGACACATGATAAATTACTACATCTGAATTTTCTACAATATAAATATTTTTATTCGAGATAGTAAATGTAATGTCAATAAAAATATAATCAAAGTTTAATTTTTTTATATTATTCATCACTTTTTTATAGTATTCTTCTTTGTTTATTTCAATCGGAAGTTTAGATGCTGATAAATAAGAAAAATTTAAGAAGGAATTTGTAGATATATTTGTTTCATAATTAGAAAATATAAGATTATCAACAGTTATTTCATTTGATTCATAGTATTTGTAAAAATAATTAAAATTTATAACTAACTTTTTCTTTTCCTTAGGAAATGAATTATATAGTTGTCTAACCATCTCATTATGATTCGATAAAGAAGAAAGATTTAATACTGAAATTATTAAAGGAACTTTTTCGCTTTCCTTTTTCTTTTGAACAACATTATCTATAAGTTCTTTTATCTTATCTATACTTTTATATTTAAGATCATCATTATATAGACTTACACATATAATATCCAAAGCTTGATCAGTAATTAATACTTTTTTATTATCATATTCATCATAAGATTTTATTATTGTTGAGTTAATTTGATAATATTTTTCTAAATTTTTTGCTAATTGCTTTGCATAGATTTTATCTTCAATTAATATCTCTATATCCATCACATTTACCACCTCTAAATTATATTAGCACGTTTTAAAAAATAAAAACTGCCAAAATTGTTACATTTTGTTATTATTTTAATAGATTTAGATTTTTAAAATTAATTTTGTACAAAAGAAAAAAGAGTAGAACTAACTCTACTCTCTTTTCTAAAACTACCTTCTTTTATTATTTTTCTTAATTTCATTTTTTTTATTTTTCTTATCTAAGAACTTATTAATTTTAAATTCTCTTTCTTTATTTCTTAAATATCTTTCATATAATTCTTCTGATACTTCTCCATTTTCAATAGCTTTATGAATTGCACATCCTGGTTCAGTTTCATGCTTACAATCATTAAATTTACACTGATTTGATAATTCATTTATCTTATAAAATAAAATATCGTCATCAATTTCTCTATGAGTAGTTATAGTCTTGAATCCTGGAGTGTCTATTATATACGAATCAGTTTTATTAGAATAATAAATAGTTGAGGATGTTGTCGTGTGTTTTCCTTTACCATCACTTCGAACATCTTTTCTCTCTATAGTTTTATTATCTAATAAATAATTTGTTAAAGTGGATTTACCAGCACCTGATGATGCTACAAATATCGAAGTTTCTCCTTTATTAAATAATTTAATAATATTATTCATCTTTTCATCATCATAAATTGATGATTCATAAATTTTTATTTCTGGATATACTCTTTCTATTTTACTAATTATTTTATAAGTATTTTCTTCGAAATCTGATTTTGAGATTATAACAATAGTTTCATCAGCCATATTGTTAAAAGTCAACAAATATCTTTCAAATTTTGAAAGTGTAAATCTTTGATCTGCTGCAACAAGTATGAATACTTGATTAACATTTGATGCTAAATTTTGCTCTTCATCATTATACATATAACTCTTTTTTGTAGTATTTGAAGCCTTTGTGACAAGCGATTTTCTCTCAAATCTTCTGATTATAAATATCTCGTTATCTAGCTCGCCTAACTCAACAAAATCTCCTATGATAAATTCTTCATTTCTCATATTTATATTTATTTTAATCGAGTCTATTCCGTTTGCTAGTATAAAATAATTATTTGTTCTATTTATAATTCTATATATATTTTTAATATCAATATCTTTATTTTCAAAATATTTTTTTATACCATAATCTATTTCCATAATACCTCTTTCTTTTATTCAGTAATAATATTATCTTTATAATTAACAATACATATGAATAAGTTAAGAATATATATGGAAATATATTCTAAAAAATTTAAAATAAATAAGAGTTCTTTTAAAAAGAACTCTTTCATGCTATATTTGAAATACTATTGACTATTAACCATTTAATAAATAAATTTATCAATTTTAGAAGAATATGGTTTAACAAAAATATTTACTTTAACATTTAAATTTTGAATTTGTTCTTTATCATTTAATGTATTGTATAATTTCATTTCCTTATCCTCCTTTTCAATTGTTGTTTTAATAATAGCAAATTAATTATATAAATTCAATGATTATTACTATTTATCACTAAAAGAAAGTTGATTCTTACCCATTCTTCTAGCTTCTTCTTCTTTTCTTTCAAAGTAACATTTTGCACACATTGATTCATATTCAACTTTATGCTCACCATCTATGGCTACCTGTTCACCTTCAAATACAAATATACCATCTATTTTTCTACCATTAAAAACAGCTTTTTTACCACATCTACAAATAGTTTTTAATTCTTCAATTGTATGAGCTACTAGCAATAATCTTTGAGCTCCTTCAAATCCTTCAGTTTGGAAGTCAGTTCTAAGACCATAGCAAATAACTGGAATATTTTTAAGTACTGCTATTTTCATAAGTTGATCTATTTGATCTGCTGTTAAAAATTGAACCTCATCTACTAAAATACAAGATATTTTCTCTCCATTTTGTATTTTATTAAAATTTTCATAAATATCATCATCTCTTTTAACCATATAATCAACTTTTCTAGTAACACCAAGTCTTGAGACTAATTTATCATCACCTTTAGAGTCAATTGCAGGCTTTAAAATTCTGACATTCATTCCTCTCTCTTCATAATTATAGGCAACTTGCATAAGTACTGTAGATTTTCCAGAGTTCATTGCCCCATATCTAAAATATAATTTCGCCATTTCCCACCTCTAACATATATTATATATAAATATACTTGGATAGTAAAATTTGATTTTGTTTCTAACTTAAAAAAAAAAGAGTCTGAAATTTTAATTTTCAAACTCTTTTACTTTTTATTAAACTAAATTTTATAAGTTTTTTTTATTATTAAAACTAATATTTTTTAGTTTTTTTTCTTGAAATATATAATGCTCCAAAAGATAATACTAAGATTCCTAAATACAATGCAATATTCATTTCATCCCCAGTATTTGGATTTTTTGTTTTTTTAGGAATATAAGTATTTATCACATTGTATCCTTTTACTTCTGATTTATAGTTTGCTACTGAATCTTCTTTTATTGTGTATACTATTTCTTTACCATCATGATATTTTTCAAGATTATCAAATATCCATGACCATCCATCTTTTTCTGTTACTACTTTTGACATTATTTCCTTTCCATTAGAATATAGTCTTATAGTAATTGATTTTGGTCTAATTCCATCTTGATTATCTTTGTCATTCCATCTCTTAGATCCTTTAATTTCAATAGTCTCTGGTATATGAGTATTTGTTACATTGAAACCATCAACTTTTGTTTCATAGCCATCTACTTTATCTTCAGTTATTGTATACTCAATTTCTTTACCTTCAGCATACTTGTATAAATCAGTAAATTTCCATGTCCATTTGTCTTTGGATCTTACTTCTTTAGTTTCTACAAATTCACCATCTGCAAAAAGATTTATCTTAATCGAATCCGGTCTAATTCCATCTTGATTTTCTTTATCATCCCATGTCTTAGATCCTTCAATTTCAATTGTTTCTGGTGTATAAGTATTTGTAATCACAAAACCTTCTGATGCATTTCCAGTTATTTTTACTATATCATATCCGCTTACTTTTTCTTCTTTAATTGTATACAATATCTCTTTTCCTTCTTTGTATACATCAAGTTCTGTAAACGAATCTTTCCAATTATTGTTCTGTGATAATTCTAAAGTTTTACCTGTATCTTTACCATCAGCAAACAATTTTACTATTACAGATTTTGATCTTATACCATCTTGATTATTCTTATCATCCCAGTTCTTTAATACTGTTATTGATGTTTTATCAGGCGTATATTCATTTATTATATCAAAACCTTTATATACTGTTGAATAGTCTTTTACTGCATCTTCAGTTATTGTATACTCTATTTCTTTTCCATCAGCATACTTATCTAAATCAGTAAATTTCCATGTCCATTTGTCCGCTGCAGTTACTTCCTTAGTTTCCACAAATTCACCATCTGCAAAAAGATTTATCTTAATTGAATTTGGTCTAATTCCATCTTGATTTTCTTTATCATCCCATGTCTTAGAGCCTTCAATTTCAATTGTTTCTGGTGTATGAGTATTTGTTATATTGAAGCCATCAATCTCCGTTTCATAACCATCTACTGTATCTTCAGTTATTGTATACTCTATTTCTTTTCCATCAGCATACTTATCTAAATCAGTAAATTTCCATGTCCATTTGTCCGCTGCAGTTACTTCTTTAGTTTCCACAAATTCACCATCTGCAAAAAGATTTATCTTAATTGAATTTGGTCTAATTCCATCTTGATTTTCTTTATCATCCCATGTCTTAGAGCCTTCAATTTCAATCATTTCTGGTATATGAGTATTTGTTACATTGAAGCCATCAACTTTTGTTTCATATCCTTCTACAGCTTCTTCTTCAATAGTATATTTGATTTCTACATTTTTGTTTGAAGATGTGTATTTTGGTAGATTAGTAAATGTCCATTCCCAAGCATCTTGTGATCCAACAGTTTTTTCATCTACTTTTTTACCATCTGCTAGAAGTTTTATTTTAATACTTTCAGGTCTAATTCCATCTTGATTTTCTTTATCATCCCATGTCTTTCTGCCTGAAATGTTAATTAATTCTTCTCTCTTGTTAGTGATAGTAATAGTATCATCTTTAATATCTGAATATGAACTTACAAAATCATATTCACCAAATTTAATCCAAGTTCCTGCTTCTACTGCTTTTCCATCATGAATTTCTTTTACAGTATAAGTATATGGAGCAAATGTTTCAGGGTCATTAGATTCTATATTTTTAAGTGTATACTTCCAATCACTAGATGATTCTAATTCTATCGGATCACCAAAGACTTGACCATTTCTGTAAACTTGTACTGAAATCTTATCTACTGGTGCATCTATAGTTAAATCATTACTATCTTTCCATTCCTTTACGATATCTAGATTTATTAATTTCTTATTAACAATTTTGATTTGATTTTCATCTTTGTAATCATTGTTCAATAAATCATCAATATCTACTTTACCTTCAAAAGTTACATATCCTTCTGGAGCTGAAATTTCTTTTATATAGTATTTACCAGAAACTGGTAATCCTTCAAATTTAACATGTCCATCTTTATCACTTATTCCCGTAGCGATTAAAGTGTCCTTATTATATATATCATCAGCTTTTCTATATAATTCGAATTTAGCGCCTTCAAGAGCTTTACCTCTACTTTCTAACTTAAGAATTACAATTTCTTTAGTTGTAGTTTCGTTGTAGAAACTTAAAGTCATTGATGTTGTGTTTTCACCAATTTTAACTTCTCTAACTTCATCAGAAATCTTGTATTCTCTTGGAGATTCTATTTCTTTTACATAGTATGTTCCATAAGGAATATTTTTGAGAATTGTATAACCATTTGAATCGGTTTTCTCAGTAGTATATATTGCCTTTGTTGGATCTTTAGCATCTTCTTTAGATTTGAATAAAGCAAATTTAACATCAGCTAATGAAATACCTTTTTCTTCTGAATACTTGTAAATTTTTAATTCTCCCGTTTGTTTGCTGTTTTCAAGAAGAATTTCTATTTGTCTCTGTTTCTTAAAATCAGATCCTTTAATTGTCATTTCTCTTGCAGGATTATATTCCTCTGGAGCTTTTACTTCTTTCAGAGTATATGTTTTGTCAACATCAATCTTATTGTATTCATATACTGTGTATCCATTTTCGTCTTTTGTTGATAATGGTTCAATTACTTTTTCACCATCTTTTAGTTCAAATTCTGCACCACTTAGTGATCTATATACAGTAGCATTTTTTACAAATATATCTTCATTATTCTTTAATTTATCTTTATATTCTAATGCTTCTTCTTCAGTCGCAAATGCACCTGCAATTTTTTCAACCTTAATTATTCTTAATTTAGTTTCCTTATTTTCATAATTAAACTTAATTAATTTAGATTCTTTACCATCTAATATAAAGGTTTTAACTTCATTTGAACCAATATATCCTTCTGGTGCTTTAGTTTCTACAAGTCTGTATCCACCATATATAACTTTTTCAAATCTCGCTATACCATTTTCTCCAGAAATTGCTGTTGCATATTTTGTATATCTGCCTTTATTTTCTTTGTATAAGGTAAATTCAGCACCTTTAATTAGATTCCCATTATCATCCTTCTTGATAACTTCGACAGCACTTAATTTTCTTTCTGGATAATTAGATACTATTAATCCATTTTCTTTATATGGTACTTCAGTATATCCTGTACCATTATTATCTACAAGTTTATAAACTTTTCCTTTACCATCAACTTTGAATAAAATTAAATCTTCATTTTTAACATAAGCATTTGGCGTATTCATTTCTTTAATAGCATAAATGATATTTGGAGAAACTCCAGTAAATTGAAGTTTTCCTTTTTCATCTGTAATTGCTTTGGAAACAAATTTCTTTTGTCCATTATTATATTCATATAGATTAAATTGTACACCAGCTAATGGTCTTCCTGATGAAGTATAAAGATCTGTATCTTCTTCAACTTTATCATAGTGATACATACCTAGTTTATAAAGATTTACTTTATACTTGTCATTTACTAAATCAAATGTAAATGTCTTATTCTTTTCAAGATCATTTTCTTCATTTATTTCAAAGAAAATATCTTCAATTGCTTGTAAATTATTTACAGTTTGAATTTCTGAAAGTTTATATGATCCTTTGTATAAGTTTGTAAACTCAATATATCCATTCTCATCAGTTTCTTTAACATAAGTCTTATCTTCAGAAAGTGATGTTAATTCAAATTTTATACGTGGTAAATCTTTGCCTTCATAATCTTTTTTATTGATTACTACTTTATAATCAGGGTTTCCCTTGTCAGGAACTTTTTCATTTTTAAATGTGTGTAGTATTCCTTCGTTTTCTTTAAACTCTCCATCATTAAAATATTTTTCAAGATTTAATTTGTAGCCTTTAGTAGGACTTACTTCATATACAGTAAACTCCTTAAATGGAATATGTCTAAATATTACATTTCCTTCATCATCGGAGTATGCATATTTATCTTTATGCTCATCCATCTTTAATACAAATTTAGAATCAGCTAATGGTTCACCATTTTCATCAACTTTTTTAAAGTATATATCTCTAAATGGAGTAATCATTACATTTTTAACAGGATTATTTTCTATAAATTGAGGTATAGAGTTATCTTTACGGGCAAATGAGTTAAATGCAGCTCTATATTCCCAATCATAGTATTTATCAAGCGGAAAGACGTCTTTTCCAGGAACTTGCATATTAACTACAACTTGAAGTTTGTATGGAGCCTTAAATTCAACACCCTCTTTTGATTTTATTAATAATCCTGCTGGATTTCCTTTTTGTATTGCTTCAGCCTTGGATTCTGCCCATTCGTCAATTGTTCCATCAGATAATGTAATTGGATGTCCTTTCAAATCATTGATATACATAATATCGAATTTATCTGTTACATCCCAAGTCTTATCATCAGAATCTATATATTGAATGCTTTCGATTCCTTTATATATATTAGATAATTGTGATTCACGAGGATTTCTCAATCCTGCTTGGTTTTCTACAATAGTAATATCATTTCTATGAGGAAATATATCAAGTATAGATATATCTGTTTTGTTTACTTGATTTATCTCATTTATAGATAATAAGTATTGAATATTTTCACCAGGAGTTGTTTCTAATGATCTAGTCCAATTCTCACCATTTCTTCTAATATATTTATATGCTCCCGATTTTTGTGGTTTCAATATTCGAAAAGAAACTTCTGCATAAGAAAGTTCCCTATCGTTTTCTAGAGGCTGTTTTCTTGTATTGTTTCTTTTTACTTCTTCATTTGAAAAGTCATTATATGTTCCATTTATAATAGTTAAATTGCTAGGCGCTTCTGGTAGTATCTCAACTTGTATATTAGCAATTTCAACATTTGTACTTGTTGGAATTTTGAAGTTTTTAGAGCTAAATACTACCTTTGTTCTACCATCATCTAAAGCTTCAATCGTATATGTTCCTGCATAAGTTTCAAATATACTTGACATTTCAATTTTAAGGATATTTACATAAGGCGGTAATATATCCACTTGTCTAAATTCTTTTAATTGATATCTAGGAATTAAATTTGCATAAGATCCTGGTGTTAATGAAGAACCAATTTTATAATCTATAACTTCATTATTAGCTTCATTATAACCAATTTTTTCTTGTTTCTTAAATACATTCGAACTTACTTGAGGAGTACTAAAATATGCATTTACGCTATCAGTTAAATTACGTGAGCTTACTAATTCTCCTTTTCTTGACTCTTCATCATGACTTAAATCATATTTTACATTGTCAAAAAAGATTGCTGCATAATTTGTCTCTGTATGATAAGACATAGATTTTTCAAAATCTTTAACCTTAGTTTTTATTTTTGCATTAATAGACTCCCCATAGCCTAAAGATAATCCTTTATAATTAATATGGATTAATTTAATATCATCTCTTATATCTTCAGAAATTATATATTCTTCTCCTGCCTTAACAAATACATCTTTAAGTATAATATCATTTTCATTATATTCCTTTTTAGAAGTGTTCAATCTTACAAGTGAAATATAGGCATCTTTTTCAGGTATAACTGAATAATACTGCTCATAAATATTTGGATATCTATAAATATAATCATTTATTATAATATTTTCAGATTTAATCTCATATCTTTCATCCTTAGAACCATCAGCTAATGTATAATAACTACCATTTCTATATCTTATATCCCATGTAATAAATTCTTCATCTTTTCCAGGATAAAGTGCAATATACTTTTTATCTACCTCTTTTTTGAAATCTCCAGGTTCTTGTAATGGAGTATATCTTACATGAGTACTATGGCTATCGTATAAATTATAGTCTCTATCATTAAATTCTGGATCTAATATTTTTAATTCAAGGTTAGTTGAGTTTCGTATAAATTGATCAGTCTTGGCGTTTGGAAAATCCAAAGTTAATGTTGGGAATTTCATTCTAGATGTTTGTGGTATACTACCAAATTGTGTGTAATCTATAAAATCTAAATTATCCATACTATATTTTATCTTAGTAGGAATTCCGTCCTTTTCTTCAACAACTTCCCATCCAGGGTTTTTATTTGGATCAAATTTAGCGATTTTAGTTGTTTCATTACCATTTTCATCAATGGATATATACTTTGGTAAATTATCATATATTGTATATGATTTTACTTTTCTATATATATCCATTACATCAAATCTGTAATTAATTTCCAAATCATCTATTTTACGAGAATGTGAATTTATCTCTCTATCTCCATTTTTTCTAAAGCTTGGATTCTTATATGTTACCTTATATTTTTTACTCTCAGATGTCAATGTCTTTTTATTATTCTGATAATCAAAAGATACTCTTCCTTGTACAGTTCCTTCAAAATCTTTCGGAGTTTCATATGCTAGAAACTTGAATATGCCAGGTATGGTGATAGAACTTCCTCTATCTAATTTATCTATCTTGATTTTTATTGTACCCTTATTTGGATCAATATTTAATATTTTAATGCCTTCAAGAGTATTTATACTAGGAAATTCTATAGCAGAAGGATCAAAATGTTCTGGAAGTTGAATATCAACTATTATATCTTTCAAATCAAAATCCTGATTCTGTCCTGAGTTATCTATTTGAATTTCATATACTGCATCTTTAGAACTTCTACTATTTACCATTAAAATATCATTTTCTGGATTAAGTTTTTTTATATTAAATTTTACATTTAAAGCATCATCAGCAACGATTCTTGCATATTCAACTTCAATTTCTTTATCCTCATTGATAGTTACATTTGAATATTCAGGATATATTATATTTTCTCTACTTATAAAACCACTTATTATAGGAGGTTCAAATTCTTTATTTTCGCTGATTATATATTCTACTTCTTTAAAGTATTGCTTAACACCATTTTCATCATAATAAAATGGTTTAATAGTTAATCTTTGTGGGTTGATTAATAAACCTTCCTTAGAATGCCAATCTCCCTTACCATCTCCATCTATATCATTATTCTTAATATGAATTGTTAGAGGATTTTTAATTGGGAAACTTTTACTAAAATCATCTCTATCATAATTTACATATAAATTATCACTATTATCCAATACTAAAGGATTTTGTAAAGGTCCTGATATAAATCTATTTGCATAAGGCTCTAATTTAATATTTTTTTGATCTGATAAATCCTTTTCTGTAGTCGTCAAAGCAAATGCTTGATCATATATCCTTATAGCTTTTGTTGTTTCAGGGAAAATAATCTTTTGTAATTTACTATCATATTGATAATAATTAAAAGCCTTTTCACCTATTACTTCTAGCGATGTCAATTTAGATAAATCTATATCTTCTCTTATGATATATGAAAAAGCTTCTTTACCAATTCTCTTCAATTTAGGCGCATTAATTTCAAATTTATCAATGAATTTTGAACCCACAGCATTATATCCCGTGAATGTTTTGTCAAAAATTTCTTCTAAGGACTCTAAATCTATTTCTAAATAATTTATATCATTACCCAAAAATCCATTTAAAATCTTTACCTTAGGTAAATCTTTAATTACTAATTTTTGAATCTTATTATAATTAAATCCTTGCAAATTCTCGAGTTCAGGTAAATTTTTTATTTGTAAATCTCTTATTCTTAAACCCAGGAAAGAATCATTTTCTATGGTTTTTAATTTAGGTAAATCTGTTAAATTAAAAGAAAGTTCATTATCCTCATTATTTTTATTATGTATACTTGTATAAAAAGCATACCTTCCAATTGTTTCAAGATTTTGTAATCCTGAAATTTTAATATTTTTATAAGGTTCTAAATTTGTTTCATTTTTAGCAAAAGCATATCTCCCAATGAATTTTAAATTAGGATAAACAGTCAAATCTAAATCTTCAAAATTATTATTTAAAAATGCTCTTTCACCTATAGTATGAAGTTTAGGAGTATTCTTTATAAACATTTCTTTTTGAAGATTATTTTGAAATGCAGAATTACCAATTATTTCTAAATTAGGAATATTCTCAATAGAAATATTTCTTTCACCTGAATATTTATTATCATATGCAAATGTGTCTTTTCCGATTTCTATTAAAGATGGTAAATTGTTAACTCTAATATTGCTAATATTTGTATAGGCACCATAGTGGATAATACTTGTAACTAAAGGTAAATTAACTAATTCTAAATTATTTAATCCTGCATATAAAAATACTTTACCTTTTAATTTTGGCAAATTCTTTAGAATATAAGATTCCAATTCATTATATCCGAATACATCGGAGTCAATTCTTTCTAAATTTGCATAATCTCCATTTTCACCATTAAATTCAACATTTTTAATTTTATTGGTACGAAAGGCATTAAGATGCAATTCTTTAATTGTTTTCTTATTTAATTCAAAATTTTCAATTAAATTTTCAGAAAATGCTGAGGTTTCTATTATCTCTATACTTGTAGCACTTAAATCTAAATTAGTTAATTTATTATATTCAAATGCACATTTTTGTATTAATTTCAATGAAGGATTTTTTGAGAAGTTTACAGATTTAATATTATTGTTTTTGAAGGCTTCATCTCCAATTGTTTTCAAATTAGTAACTTGACTAAAATCAACACGCTCTAAGTTCTTATTCCTAAAAGCATATTTATAAATATTTTCAATTGGTCTATTATCTTGTGTAGGATTAATACCTGGTAACACTACATCTCTATTCCCATTATTAAGTTTTTCAATCCCCTTGCCACTAAACCTTAGTATAGTATTGTCACTGTATACGAAATCTTCATATCTCCATCCATTACCTATCTCTTCCTTCATAATATCATTTGAAGATCTATTGAAGATAAAAGTTTCTTCTACTTGTTTATCTTTTTCCTTATATGTGAATTGCACTTCTTGTTTTTTAACATTTCTACTTACTTCAGGTAAAAATCTAGGATTAATATTTAATCCTTCTAATATATTTCCATTTTCATCTATGGCAGGAACTACTTCCCCATTTACTTTTTTGATATATACATCACTTAAAATATCTTTTGTAGAAACTTCAGTATTCCATAAGTACAATGATTTTTTAATACTTGAAAATCTAATTTCTGGATCTTCACTAACTTTAAATAATAAATTAATTGGTGTTTTAGTAAATGAAATCTTTCCATCTTTAATTGTGTAGTCACTCGTTGGTAGAAGTTTATATCCAGCTAAACTAGGTTCATCAATTTCATAAGGTTTAGCGTCTCTTTGAACTAAGTCTGTATGTGATTCAATTGTTGAATTATCTTCACTATTTACATAATTGATTTCTATATCAATTGGATTTACTAAATATGAAGATGTATCTTTACTTATTTGATTAGTATTATCAAATTTAACGACAACTTTTTCATTTACACCAGTAAATAATTCTTGTGAAATATCAAAATCAGGAGTAATTAATGTTAGTTTAGTCAATGGATTTGATTGAAATATAGCTTGACCAAGTGTAGGCGCTTCATTGCTTTCTATAGTTGCACTTGTAATTTTATTTTCTTCAAAAGCACCATTAGCTATTGTATTTACATTTATATCTAAATCTGAAATATCATTTTGTCTAAATGCACGCTCCCCAATACTATCTAAATTAGCAGCTTTAATATCAGCGATTCCATTGTCAGCAAATCCGTAATCACCAATGCTTAAAACTCCATTTATGTTTAATTCTCCCTTTAAATTTGCATTTTGAAAAGCATGTTCTTCAATTTTCAAATTTGTTGCATGCGAAAAATCAACAGCATTAATCTTAGTGCTATTATAAAAAGCACGTTTTGCTATTGTATTTACTTCTGATGGTATAACTAGATTAATAGCTTCATTAGGTTCTTTTCCAGAAACAAATCCATATAAAACACCATCTACAATATCTAATTCATATTCATTAGCAGATTTGTTTTGAGCAGTTGCTGCTAATTTATTGTGATTATCTTCTTCAGATTTCTCTTGAACGCTTTCTTTAGAATTTTCTTCTAGTAAAGCTTTATCTGATGTTTGAGCATATATTGGACTAATATGTCCAATTAACAAAAGCATAGCCAATATGAAAGAGAATATCCTTTTATATCTTACCAACATTATAATCCCCCTTATATAATTTTGTAATAATTATAAATAATATTTTGTTCACATTATAATCATATCTCTAAATAGCTATTTATTCAATAATATTAGACTTTTTTAACATCTTTTTACATAATATTAAAAAAATTGTGTTATAAATTTTTATCAGTGTTATAAATAAGTGAATTTATTATTAAAGAAAAAAATATCTACTGGAAATTAGCATC
>JAEZZN010000113.1 GCA_023418535.1 Bacillota bacterium
TATGCATTTAGTTATAACAACTTAGCTAGCGTAAATGTTGGTGAAGGTGTAACATCCTACGGAAGAGGAGTTTTTGCTAATAACAATAGATATGTATTAGTAAAAACTGAAAATCCTGATATAGAAACTGAAGTGTTGGGCGATGCTTTTGGTCAAGTTGTAAATCCAGTACTTGTCACAGTACATCACGTAGATAAAGAGACAAAAGAAAAAATAATAACCGATACTGTGATAGGTGATGATTATGACAAAATTGATGGAATAGTTTTCTTAGGCCAAGAAAATACTTATACACCAGATAAAATATCTGGATATGTAGCATTAGAAGATGAGATAAAATTTACTCCGGATAAAACGGACTATGAAATAACTGTTGAGTATAAAAATGTAAAACAAGTACCAAATATTGAAGTTGCAAAGAGACCATATATTGATAAAGACGGTGATGGCTCAAAAGAAAATCTTTTGTCATTTGTTAAAGCAACTGATCTAGATGGCAAGGATATTAGTGATAAAATCACCGTTAATACGGAAAGTATTGATACTAGTGTTGATGGTGCTGAATATAAGGTTGTTTATAGTGTTAAAGATGACTATGGAAATGTAGCGCAAAGAGAGATCACTTTCAATATTGGTAGAGACTGGTTTGAGTACCCTATTGGTAAAGGTTGGGTTCTAGGTGATTTTACCTATGATGAAAACAAAGTTATTGGTTTCTCAAAATCAGGTTTGGAGAAAGTAGAAACTCAAAAAGAACTCGTTATACCTCATATAAATCCAAATGATGGTTCTACTGTTATTGATACAATTGCCGACAACAATGAGAGCAATTCCTTCAGAAGTAGAGCATTAACTTCAGTAAGCGATTATGAAGGAAATATTAAAGTAATTGAAGGTGAAGGTTCTAACTGGATTTCAGGATATAGATCTCAAGGAGCATTTAAAGGCAATAGCATATCTACAATTGATTTGAAAAATGTAGAGCATATAGGATCTTATGCTTTCCAAAATAATAAAATTACAGAACTTAAATTTGAAAAGCTTAAATATATAGGACACCACGCTTTTCAAGGTAATCAGATAGAAAAAATTGAATCTACTGATCTACCTAATGTGGAAATTGTGGGTCAATTAGGATTTGTAAGTAATAAACTAACTAAAGTTCATATGCCTAAGCTTAAAGAGGCTGAATGCGTAGCATTCTGGGAAAATCAAATATCAGATGTCAATTTCCCTATGCTAGAAAAAGTTGGAAATGGAGCATTTTTATCCAATCAAATTACGGAAGTTAACCAAAGTAATTTTCCTAATTTAAAATATATAGATGAAAGAGCTTTCAATAACAACAAGATAACAAGAATTGAAATACCAAATGTAGTTGTACTAAAAGCTGCATTTGTAGGTAATCCAGATAGTGAGATGGATCTAAATTTCCCTGTTCTAGAGCAATTGGGAAGAAAAGCTTTAGCAAATAGAGATATAAAAGAAATAAATCTACCGAAGGTTAAAGAAATAGCAGGTGATGCCTTCAGTGGTAATCCGGGCTCAGAAGAATGGGACAATAAGGTTGTAGTATGGGCTGACCACTCAATAAAGAGTGGAAGTACTTATATAGTTAATCCTAAAAAATATGAAAAAGGGGCCTGGTCAGAAGATGACTTTACTTGGGATCCGGAAAATCCTGCAAGAGTAACTGGATTAAGCAATACTGGTGCTTTAAGATTGGTAGAGAATAATTTTGAATTAGTGTTACCAGCTAGAGCAAAGTTAGTAGGCTCAGGGGCCTTCCAAGGTAGGAAGATAAAATCTGTTTATGGACCAAATATTGAAGATATTGAATGGGCAGGATTTTATAATAACCCACTAACAGATATTAATAATAGTTTCCCAAACTTGAAAAAGATATCTGGTAAACATGCTTTTGAAAGAAATAACTTAACCGATCTTAAGTTAGATCTTGTAGAAAGTGTTGCGCAAGAGGCTTTTGCAAGGAATAAGCTAACAAGCGTAAATTTACCTAACGTGAAAAATATTGATGAGAAAGCTTTTGAGTATAACCCTGTAAGTGCACTGAAATTACCAAAGGTTAAGAAAATAGGTAAAGAAGCTTTTGCTGATAATACTTTAACAGAACTTTCCCTTCCTGAGGTTGAAAATATTGGACTTGCATCATTTGCTAGAATTAGAAAAAGTAGTGCGAATGCATCAAATCTAGGCTATCAAGAGGGAACTATAAGTGGATATCAAGATAAAGTTTTGAAGAAATTAGATGCTCCTAATTTAGATAAACTAGAAGATTTGGCTTTTGCAGGAAGTAAGATAGAAGACTTAAATGCTCCTAAACTAAGAGTGGTAAAAAGACGTGCCCTTGATAGAAATAAAATTTCAGAGATTAATTCGACTGTATTGGAAGAAGTTGGCTATAGAGGATTAGCTGGCAATAACTTAACTAGCTTGAGTCAAAATAATTTAGTAAAAATTGATTCAAATGCTTTTGAAAATAACAAGATTAGTGAAGTTTATGTAAGCGATAATTTAGCTGAGCTAGCAAATAATGCCTTTAATGGAAATAGGTCTAAAAACTCAATTAGACAAGAAACTAGAATTTTCATAGATGATTACAAGAATCCTCATAACCTAAAAGACGGTATTGTAAATGGTCAACGCCAACATATAGTTAACCCAACCAAGGTAACTGTAGATTATATTGATAATGAAGGAAACAAAATAGGTGAAACTATTAATGAATATATCCTAGAAGAAAAGACCTATAAGGCTATATATAAGTTTAACTATGGTGTTGATAAAGATGAAATCACAGTACCAGACAACAGACAAATCAACCACGTTCAATTTACTTATACTAAATTAGGATATGAACATAAACAAACTAAAGGAATAGAAATATTCCAAGCTAATGAAATTGATAAAAACACTGGTGCGGTCAAAGAACAATATTATATTGGTGAAGTAATGACCACTAGAGCCTACCTTGATTTAACAGGCATAGACACCTCATATAACAAAGGTAAACTCAAGGTATTTTTTGACCCTAAATTTATAGATAAAGACTCTATCAGTATACCACCTGCAAATACTATTGAAAAATATGAAGTAAAAGATGGTGTTATAGAAATTACTTTGAAAGAAATTTCAGGTGGTGATCAATTAGATATACCTATAAATTGGAAGTTTAAGAAATTTGAAACTCCAGACAAACATAGGGAAGAGATAAATTACCTATTTGAAAATGATGGTGAAGTTTACTCTGTTGCTAAACCTATTTATCTAGAAGGTTACTACAATAAACCAAGTTTGGTTAAAAGAAGTCCATTAAACTTGCCAGACTATAACTATGGTAGTTTAAGAGACTATGACAATGGTCCTAGATTTATGGGAATATTAGGTGAATATGTGGAAGAATCTGGTAGAAGAGGCTACCATGTAAGTGAAGCAAAACCTGTTGAGTATTATTTCTCAATATCAAGTATAGAAAGATATGTAGAAAGTGGGACAATCACAGATACTTTACCAACCTATATAGCTGTTGATGAAAATGGAGTAGAAAGTGAACAGACTGCCGTATTTGATCCAGAGTTAAACCCAGCATGGTCTTTAGATGGAAATAAAGTAAGTCAAAATAAGCATTTTGGTAAAACTCTAAATCCAGGAGCTTTCTTTGAACCACTTTACCTAAGTTTCCCAGGACTTAAGTCTGGCTATAATGTAAATAATAAGGCAGAAGTTGAACTTGTACCTTATGACAAAGGTAATAAAGAAGAAAATATGACATCTTCTGATGACTTAAGTATGTATACAGGATTCTATGAACCATTACAAGAAGATGGTGATCCAAGATTAGATAAGATGAGTACGGGGCCTAGATCAAATGGTATCAATGCTTACTTCTACGACACTCCAGAAGATAGATCAAAAATTATACCATATAGAATAAGGATATCATCAGGAGCACGTACTACTGATTTTAAAAATCTTACCGCTACAGACTACGATTTAGATGAGAGACTATACTACTATGGTGTATCATTCCCAAGAAATGATCACACAGCTGGTGGTGTTGAATTAACAGTTCTAGCCATGAAGCAAAATGGAGATAAGTTGGATCCAGCAAATGATACAGTTCTAGAAAAACATAAAATTACTGCTGACACCAAAAATACAATTGAATTTGATAGTTCACATGCAAAGGATATCGATTATATCCATATTATTCTACCTGCAGAGCATAATCTATTTGCTGCTTTGGAAGTAGATATTAATACTAAGTTGAGAAATCCAGAAAATAGTGTCTATGATTCAACAGCAAACTCTAACAAAAATATATTTGAAAATAATGCTGTTATGGCAGGTAATCTTTATAAAAAAGGTACTGACCAAATAGTATCAAAACGTGGTGACATCAGAGATGATAAGGGTAGACTTGTAAGTGAATATAAAGAAGAATGGGATAATATACCAGGTAGTTTTATTTGGGGAGATAAATCAGAGACACAAGTTAGAGACTATGAAGGTTATATTAATGCAGTTAAAACTCAAACCTACCCTAAAACTGACCATAGAGCAGTATATCCACTAGAAACAGGAGAATATAACTTAAGATTACATCCAGGAGTAAAGGGAACGGACTTTGATGGTGATGTTGTAAACCAACCACTTGATAATTTTGAAATGATAGATCTTTTACCAAAAGGTTTAGCTATTCAAAATGATGGAGTAGTCATGTCTGATGGATTTGCTCAAAGTGGTGGTAAATATGAAATCATAAATGACTATAAAGGTACAGGTAGGACAGCTGTTAAATTTACTGCAGATACCTTGAAAGCTAAAGTTTATGACATAGCTACAATCAAGACCATGGTTGATTATGAAACCCCAGAAGGATATGTAACTAACGAAGTGTATGTAACTTTCGATAACGACAAGATCACAAAGTTGGGAGATAAAAAATCTCCAGTTGGAGATGATTCTGGTCGTGAATGGTTACATGATGAAGTAAGCTTCAGAATGCAAAAAGTCAGAGAACTGTCTGCAAGAAAATATATCAAGAAAGAAAAAGACCTAGCATGGTCAATGGATGGTATATATACAGAATCTGAAGGTAAATTAGATTACAAACTTTCATTGATCAACAATCTTGACTCTGAAAGAACAAATATAGATATTGTAGACTTCTTACCTTATCAAAATGACCTAAGCATTCAAGAAGAAAATATTGGTAATGGAAAGAGACCTCCTAGAGGCACTGAGTTTGAAAACAAATTTGATCTTACAAGAGAAGTTAAAGCTCCAAAAGGATATATGGTCACATATTGGAACTCAGATACTTCTATTGACTACAAGGGTAAATCTGCAGATTCTATTATTGAAGAATTGACTTGGTCAAATAGTCCAGCAGCAAATACAAGAGCTATTAGGATTACTGCAGTTGATGGTACAAAATTAGCTGGTAATAGTAGATTAGACGTTGAAATACCAATGTTAGCTCCAAAAAATGATATAACAAACAACTATGAGCTAACAGGTAAGAAAGCATGGAATTCATTTGTAAGAAATGATGACCAAACAATAAGATTCTTGGAACCAAACAAGGTTTGGAACTCATTGACACCTCCAACAGGTTCAATTAGTCTAACTAAATTGGGACAAGAAGGTTTAGTAGAAAATAATCTAGGCTTAGAAGCAAAACCGTTAGCAGGAGTAAAATTCCAAGCTAAAGATAGCAAGGGCAATTTCTACTTTGCTATATCAGATGAAAATGGTCTAGTTAAATTCAGTGACTTACCAATTTTAGAAAAATATACAATTACTGAAATTGAAGCACCAGAAGGATACAAAGTATCTGATGAGTCTATAGAAGTTGGTTATGAAGATTTCAAGGCTGTATACAATGAAGTTGACAATAGCTTTGATGTAAAAATCACAGATAAGGACAGTAAAGAGAAATTTATTAACGTTAAACCTGTTTATGGATCATTGAAGATAAATAAGATCAATGAAGATAAGGTAGCTTTGGGTTATATTAGATTTAACCTAAAAGGTATGAGCGAATGGAACAAAGACTACAATAGAAACTTCCTAACAAACACTAGCGGTAATATAAGCGTAGATAATCTCTTAGAAGGTAAATACTTATTGACAGAAATTGTTGAGGAAGGAGAGTCTGGTTATAAGGCCGTAGAACCTATCGAATTTACTATAGATGCAAACAACCGAAATATTGATTTTACTGGTGATAAAGCTATCGTAAATAAGGGACTACAAATTGTAATCAACAAGTTAAAAGTATCAAATAAATTTGATATTGACTCCATAGATAGATTAACAGACTATGGTAAGGTAAAACTTGAAGGTTTTGAATTTGAAATCAGAGAAGTAGAAAATCCAGAAAATATAATAAAAACTAATCCAACTGGTAAAGATGGATATACTATTGCATCTGGCTTGAAAGTTAATACACTTTATCAAATTACAGAAGTTAAGAAAGACAACAGTTTATTCTTACACAACACAAATGCTTATAAATTCAAACTTAATGATAAGGGTGAATTAACAGATGAAAATGGTAATGCATTCTTACAAAATGCTCTAAACATACCAAATCCAGAAAAACCAATTCTAGGTAAGGTAGAAGTTGAAAAGCTAGATGATGAGAATAACCCGCTAGAAGGTGCAGTCTTTAATCTTGAAAGATATGATAGGGAAAGTGGAGAATATAAACCATTCATAGCAGCTAAAACTAAATTAGTTGATGGCAAAGCTAAGGCAATATTCGATAATTTACCGAGTGGATTATATAGATTGAAAGAAGATCAAGCTCCTAAGGGATATTTCAAATCAAATGCAGAGCATTACTTTGAAATCAAAGAAATACCAAATGAAAGTATGTTGACAAGTTCAGCATTTGATATTCAAACTGAAAAGATCATTCATAAGTATGCATTTAGCTACACCAACAATCCTTTTGAAATTGATGTAATTAAAGGGGATACTATTTTAGAAAATGTAGACCTACAAAAAGCTGAAGCCTATATCAAGGAAAATCCAGGATATAGATATAAAGAAGTAGGTAAAGATCTATACACAGTTTATAAACCATTAGCAGGTGTAGAATTTATTCTATATACATTAGAAGATGGTCAAAGAGTAGAACAAGGCGTATTTACATCTAATGAAGAAGGTAAGGTAGATTTCAAAGACTTCAAGTTTGATGGAAACTATAATTATGAATTAGTAGAAACAAAGGCTATTGAAAATTATAGACTTGATCAAAAATCTATTAGAATTTATTTAAAAGATGAAGCTAAGAAGGAAGGATTTACAGGTATCATTTCTGCTTACAAGGAAAATGAACCTATAAAAGCTAGAATAATAGTTTCAAAATACAGTGAAGACAAGAAAGAAATCTTAGCTGGTGCAGAATTTGCCTTGTATAAGGTTGATGCAGACGGAAATAAAGCTGATAAACCATTAAAAGTAGCTACAACAGATGACAAAGGTTTCATTGAGTTTAGGGACCTTGAATTAGGTAAATATATACTTAAAGAAATTAAGGCTCCTGAAGGCTACTTACTAGTAAATAAAGAATATGAATTTGATTTAACTAGTGAAAATGCTTCACAAAGTATTGTTGTAAATAACCCGTTAAATAGTATTGATATACCAGTTAATAAAGTATGGCTTGATAATAATAATCAAGATGGTAAGAGAACTGACTCAGTAACAATAAAATTATTAGCTGATGGCAAAGAAACTGATCAAAAACTAGTTTTAGAACAATCAAATGACTGGTCGGGTAAATTTACTGGTCTAGCAAAAACTAAAGATGGTAAAGATATAGTTTATACTATAGTCGAAGAAAAAGTAGAAGGCTATACAAGTGAAATTATAGGAAACCAAGACCAAGGATTTACAGTAACTAACACTCATACACCAGAGCAAATAGAAATCAAGGGTCAAAAGACTTGGGATGACAATAACAATCAAGATGGTAAGAGACCTGATCAAATAATAGTAAAACTATTTGCAAATGGAAAAGAAGTTGCTAGAAAAGAAGTAAAGGCTGATGAAAATGGTAATTGGTCATATAGCTTTGAAAATCTTGACAAATATGAAAATGGTGAAGAAATAATCTATACCGTATCAGAAGAAAAGGTTGAGGGCTATGTAAGTCAAGTAAATGGTTATGATATAACCAATACTTACAAACCAGGAAAAACAAGTATAAATGTTGTAAAACGCTGGAATGATAATAATAATCAAGATAATTTAAGACCAACAAGTATAAGCATAGTACTTCTAGCAGATGGCAAAGAAACTGATCAAAAATTAGTGTTGAATAAAGAAAATAATTGGTCAGGACAATTTACAGACCTTGATGAATACAAGGATGG
>JAEZZN010000130.1 GCA_023418535.1 Bacillota bacterium
TATATGTAGGATATATTGTTGTTTTATACTTGAATTTTAGAACTGAAATAGTGTAACATAGTAATATTAATAAAAATATAAGGAGAAGAGCTTAAATGAGTAAAAAAGTAGTTGTATATAGCAATACAGGATGCGCAAAATGTATGATGCTAAAAAAATGGTTAGATATGAAAAAAATAGCCTATGATGAATTGAATATAAGTGAAAATGAAGATGCTAGAAATCATTTAATTGATGCAGGATTAAGACAATTACCTCAAGTAGAAATTGATGATAACTTTCTTGAGTTTGAAGAATATAACGATATATTGGAACATCTTTAGGAGTTAATGATGATTAAAACAGTTATAAAAAGAAATGGTGAAGTAGTAGATTTTAATAAAGAGAAAATAGTTATAGCTATTACTAAAGCAAACAATGAAACAGAAGAAATGTCTACTCAAGACATTTTGGATAGTGCTAATCAAGTAGTAGATTCTTTTAATCAAGATAGTGTAGATGTAGAGACTATACAAGATAAAGTAGAAGAAGTACTTATGTTAAATAAACATACACGTACTGCAAAAGAATACATCATATACAGAGAAGAAAGAAAGCAAGAAAGAAAAAGAGATATATTTAAACCTAGAAAAAATCTTAAGCCATATGAATATCCAGAGTTAGAAAAATATAAAGAAGCTATACAACACTCATATTGGTTACACACAGAATACAACTATACTTCAGATATACAAGATTATAAGGTGAATGTAAAAGACCATGAAAGAACAGCTATTAAAAACTCAATGCTTGCTATAGCGCAAATTGAAGTAGATGTTAAAGAGTTTTGGGGAGATTTGTATAAGAGATTACCTAAACCAGAGCTTGCTAATGTTGGACATACTTTTGCTGAATCAGAAGTAAGACATAGTGATGCATATGCTCATTTATTAGAATTATTAGGCTTGAACAATGAGTTTGAAAAAATTGATGAGATACCAGCTTTAAGAAATCGTGTTAATTATCTAAGAAAACACAATGAATATGCTAGAACTGGTAATGACAGAGATTATGCAATAGCTATTTTACTATTCTCAGCATTTGTTGAACATATTTCTTTATTCAGTCAATTTTTAATTATTATGTCATTTAATAAATACAGTAATTTATTTAGTGGTATATCAAATGCCATAGAAGCGACTTCTAAAGAAGAACAATTGCATGGAGAGTTTGGTGTTGAATTAATAAATACTATTAGAGAAGAAAAGCCTAAATGGTTTGATGATTCAATGGCAAATGATATATATGATTTAGTAAAAGAAGCATATAAATCTGAACATGAGGTTTTAGATTGGATATTTGAAGATGGTGAATTAGAATTTATGCCAAGATATACAGTTGAAGAGTTCATCAAAAATAGATTAAATAATTCACTTGAAGCTATTGGACTTGAAAGAATATTCGATGTAGATGAAAAAGAAGTTGAAAAAACAGACTGGTTTGATGATGAAGTAGTTGCTACTAAACATGTAGATTTCTTTGAAAAGAGATCTGTAAACTACACTAAGAGATCAAGAAGTATTACAGCAGATGATTTATTTTAATATATAGATTAGGGGATATTATGAGAGAAGAATTTTATTGGCTTACGGAAAATAGTCAACTATTTTTAAGCCGTGGATATTTAGGAGAAGGGCAGACAGCTAAAGAAAGATTAAGAGAAATAGCTGATATAGCGGAAGAGAAATTAGGTATAGAAGGATTTTCCGACAAATTCTATGGATATTTAGGTAAGGGGTACTATTCTTTATCAACTCCAGTATGGACTAATTTTGGTAATAATCGTGGTTTACCAATATCTTGTTTTGGTTCATATGTGCCTGACAATATGGGTGGTATTTTATATTCAACAAGTGAAGTTGGTATGATGTCTAAATATGGTGGTGGTACATCTGGTTATTTTGGTGATGTAAGAGGCAGAGGTGCTGCTATAACAAATAATGGAATTTCATCAGGTGCAGTACATTTTATGAAACTTTTCGAACAAATGACTGATACAGTAAGTCAAGGTTCAGCAAGACGTGGAAGATTTGCTCCATATCTACCTATAGACCATCCGGATATTGATGAGTTTTTAGAGATTGGTACAGAAGGTAATGATATACAAAATCTAAACCATGGTGTAACAGTTTCTGATGAGTGGATATTGGGAATGATAGGTGGAGATAAAGATAAAAGAAAAACATGGGCAAAACTTTTACAAAGACGTGTAGAAATGGGATATCCATATATATTCTTTACAGATACTGTAAATAACAATAAGCCTGAATGGTACAAAGATAAAAAAATTACTCATTCTAATTTATGTTCAGAAATAGCTTTACCTGATAATGAAGACTGGTCATTTGTATGTAATCTATCTTCAATGAATGTTCTACATTTTGATGAATGGAAAGATACTGACGCCGTAGAAACTATGATTTATTTCTTAGATGCAGTTATGACAGACTTTATAGATAAATTAGAAGATTTAAGAGATTCTGATGAAAGAGAATACAATGATGCATTCCATTTTATGCAAAGAGCATATAATTTTGCAGTAGAAAATAGAGCATTAGGTTTAGGGGTATTAGGTTGGCATTCGTTGTTACAATCTAAAATGATTGCATTTGAATCAGTAGAAGCTAGTCTATTAAATGAAGAAATATTCAAAACTATTAGAGAACAAGCTGAAGAAGCTACTAAAAAATTAGCAGAACAATTTGGAGAACCTAGTTTTATGAAAGGTACTGGTAGAAGAAATGCTACTTTAATGGCTGTAGCTCCAACTACTTCATCAGCTTTCATCTTAGGACAGACATCTCAATCAATAGAACCTATTTGGTCAAATAACTATGTAAAAGATGTTGCCAAAGCTAAAGTAACTGTCCAAAATCCTTATTTAAAAGAAGTTCTACAAAAATATGGAAAAGATACAAGAGAAACTTGGATAGATATAAGAAATCATGATGGATCAGTACAACATTTAGATTATTTATCTGATCATGAAAGAGATGTATTTAAGACTTTCTCAGAGTTAAATCAATATGAAGTAATTAATCAAGCAAGTGTAAGACAAAAATATATAGATCAAGGACAATCATTAAATATTATGGTTAATCCTAAGACATCTGCTAAAGAACTAAATGAATTACATCTATATGCTTGGGAAAATGGTATTAAATCTCTTTACTACCAACATTCAACAAATGCTGCACAAAAATTCTATCAAACATCTGTATGTTTAGCTTGTGAAGCTTAATAAGTAAAAATTTTATATTAAGAAACTATAATAGATGACATCCTTTCATCTGAGATTAACTTGGAGAATAACGTAAAATTATAATCTTACGACTAAAAAAATATTTCTTTATAAGAATCAATCTATTTATTGTGGGTTGATTCTTTTTTATGTTAGGGAAAAATTTTAGATTCTATTTAGAATTAATGCCGTAAAGGATTTATTTATAAATAGGATTTGTATCATGTCAACGTAAATAATATAATCTATTTAGAAATAATGCCGAAACGGCAATTTTATTAAATAGGATAAAATAAGAAACCTAAGCTGTATTAACAACACCATTTAACATATAAGAATCTAGGAGTAAGAAATATGATACTCAAAGAATATGACAAAGTCATAACCTTAGTAGAAAA
>JAEZZN010000024.1 GCA_023418535.1 Bacillota bacterium
TTGGCATAAATATCTTATAACCAATATTATTATTTTCTAAAACTATATAATCTTCTCTTATAAATTTAACTTCACCAATAATATATGAAAACATCTTTACTCCATCTTATATAAATCTTTTAATTTCCCGCTAAAACTATGACATATAGCAATAGCTAGCGCATCTGCTGCATCATCAGGTTTTGGAATGTCTTGTAAATTCAAAATTCTCTTTACACTCTCTTGAACTTGTTTTTTAGTAGCTCTTCCATATCCTGTAAGTGCCGTTTTAATTTGTAAAGGTGTATATTCAAATATATCAAGATTATTAATTTTTCCTGCTAGAATTTCAACTCCTCTAGCTTGACTAACCGCCATAAATGTTTTTGTGTTTTTTTCATGAAATAATTTTTCATAACAAACTTCATCTGGCTTATATTCTTTTATAATTTGATTTAATTCATTAAAAATAATTTCTAATCTAATTGCTGTGCTTGTGTTAGCCTTTGTTTGAATACTCCCGTATTCTAACATCTTGATTTTACTACCTTCCTTTTCTATTATACCATATCCAACAATAGCATAACCAGGGTCAATTCCTAATATTCTCATATATAACCTATTGGTATCTTCCTAATACTTGATCATTAAGCGAATACCAGAATTGATTGAAATAAGCTTCTTGTAGCGCTCTATTTACATAAAATTTCGCTTTAGAGTAAAAATGTTGTAATTCTTTTATAGTTAAATTTTTCCCTTCTAATGTCATTATTTCACTATTGGAATAATCAACTACTATTTGTTTATCCATGTAAAAATTGACTCTGAAAAACTTTTTCTTAACATATTTATCCATAAAACAATAAGTATGATATTCATTTTCTGATAATACTTTTGACTTAAGTAATTTTTCTTTAACATTTTCCTTAAATTTAAGTATATCTCTATCTTCAGAATTGTGGAATAAAGTGTTCATTTCTTTAAGTTGATTTGGATTATATTTTTTTAATGCTAACACTTCTAATCTATCAATTAATTTATCATATGTAATAGCATTTCTATATGCTTTTATGGTGAATGCTAACTCTAGTCTATTAATATCGTCGCCTATTAATTTATTTACAGCATCTACAATAGATCTTTTATCTTTTCGACCTCTTATACTTCGTCTAAGTCCTGTCAATAAAGCTTTGGTTACAGTATATTTAGGAACAAGACCTTCACCTACGTATCTGTTCTCTAACCAAGATAATAACAAGAAAATTGAATCTGCATCATCATTGTACAAAAACTGATATTCAAGACTATCTTCGAAATTTGTTTTCTTTTCTTGCATATTACCTCCCTTATATTAGTAACCATTTCGTAACTAAAATTATACTATATTAAATTATATATTTCCATTAAAAAAAATAAAAAACGATACAATTATATCACAAAAAAAACATGAAAATTTTTCATAGTTTTTACATTTATTGATTACATCCGAATTATGTATCATTATTTAAAATTTAAATATTTTACATTTTTTAGATATTTATATTTATTTTTTTTTACATTTAGAAAAATATATACTTTATGTAAAATATTCTCAAATTTATTTATATTAAAATTATAATATTAGTTAACATAAACTTCATCTAAAATTGTCAATAAAAAACGAAGGTATACAAAATCTATTACGATAATGTTCACCTTCGTCTATAAAATTTAAATTCCTATTTTATTGATTTATCAATAATATCCTTTAATATAGATACTGATTCATTCATTCTTTCTTGTTCGTTATCTGTTAATGGAATTTCTAAAACATTTTTTACTCCATTTGCATTAACTATTGCAGGTACTCCTACATAAATATCCTCATGTCCATATTCACCACGTAAATATGCAGAAACAGAATAAATACTATTTTCATTATTTAGAATAGCTTTTGTTAAATTAGCTAATGCTGCTGCTATACCATAAAATGTTGCACCTTTTTTATTTATAATTTCATATGCTGCATTACGAACTTTAGTGAAAGAATTCAATAAACTATTTTCATCAACATCATTGTGTTTAACCCATTCATCGATAGGAAGCCCACCAATATTTGCATGAGACCAAACAGCAAATTCACTATCTCCATGTTCACCCATTATATATGCATGCACTGATCTTGGGTCAACTTTTGAAAGCTCAGCTATTTCTTTTCTTAATCTTGATGAGTCTAACATTGTACCTGTACCAATAACTCTATTTGCATTAAATCCACTATACTTCCATGTAGCATAAGTTAGGATATCTACCGGGTTTGAAGCTACTACAAATATACCATTAAATCCAGAGCTTACAACACTAGTTACAATTTCTTTTAATATTTTTAAATTCTTTTCTACTAAGTCTAATCTTGTTTCACCAGGCTTTTGTGCTAAACCTGCAGTGATAACAACGATATCTGCATCTTTACAATCATCATAACTTGCAGCATAAATATCCTTAGGCGCTGTAAATGAAAGTGCATCGGATAAATCCATTGCATCGCCTTCAGCTTTATCTTTATTTACATCAATAATACCTAGTTCTCTACCTACTCCAAGCAATGTTAATGCAAATGCATATGATGATCCAACAGCTCCATCTCCTACTAAAATAATTTTATTTTTCATAACATTTCCCCTTTATAGTATTTGCTTATATTATACATCAAAAAAATATATTATAGTGTGATTTGTGAGACATTTGTCAATAAATAATTTATGTATTTTCATTTTATCGCATAATATTAATTAAAATTATGTAAATTAAAATGAATGAAAATATCTATCATTAAGTATTTTATAAATTTTTAATTTTAGGAACTACCATATCATATATTATTTTCAAAATAATGGCATTTATAACCGCTTCTATTAATACTTTTAAGGCTCTTAATGATAGTAACGTTAAATAATTTACTCTTTGTAATTGACTAAGCCATAAAGTGTTTAAAAGTAGATGAACACCTAAATATACTAAAACTGTTCCTATAAGCAAATTAACTATATCTAGTTTTTCTCTATTTTTCATTAATAAAACACTTACTAGTCCTGGTAATAGACCTTGTAACATTGAACTTAATGTAAATCCAAGATGATATGTTCCCATTGGGTTTATCATTACTCCAACTAAGTCTGCAACTATCCCCGTAAGTCCACCAGCAACTGGACCAAACATGTATCCTGATAACATTATTGGAAGTGTTCCAAATCCAATTCTAAGATTTTCTGTTAACATTACAGATAAAAATCTTGTTAAAACAATTGAAATAGCAGCAAGTATTGCTGAACTTACAAGTATCTTTGTGCTAATTCCCTTTTTCATAATATATCCTCCATAATATATTAAGTTAATTTCAAATGTATTGGCATATTTGTTTGACGCCTATATACAAGTTTGATAGTATCAATTATAATTTACTAAAGGAATATTTACAAGTGAGGTGTCAATTGAATAACAAATTAAACAAATTAAACAAATTAAACAAATTAAAAAATTATGATGAATGCTTAGATTGGATATACTCTAGGGGAGCCACAAAAGGTAAACATAGCTTAGAAAATATAAGAAGATTACTTTCCATTTTTGCTAATCCACAAGATAAGATTAAAGTAATTCATGTAGCAGGTACAAATGGTAAAGGATCTACAAGTCAATATCTTGCATCAGTTCTTTCAGAAACTGCAAAATGCGGATTGTTTATTTCTCCATATATGGAAAGTATACTTGAATCTATTTCTATAAATGGCAAACAAATTTCTGAAGAAAATTTTATAGCATATATTAATAAATTAATTCCTATAGTTGAAAAGTTAGATACTGAAGGATATCACAATACCTATTTTGAGGTTCTTACTGCCATTATGTATATGTATTTTTACGATAACAATGTTGATCTAGCAGTTGTAGAAGTAGGTCTTGGGGGATCTTTAGATTCCACTAATATTATAAAAAAACCTATCGCTTCTGTAATATCAACTATATCCTATGATCATATTAATGTACTAGGAAATACCATAGAAGAAATAGCAGAAAACAAAGCGGGAATAATTAAAAGTGGAGTACCAGTATTTGTATATCCTCAAGAATATAGTGGAGCAATGAATTCTATTGAAGAAAAATCCGCTTTAGAAAAAAGTAAAATTTATACATTTTCAAAAGAAGAAGTCATAGATATTACACTAAATTCCGAATTTAATAAATTTTCCTTTAGAAATTTTATAGATATTGAAACAAAACTTATTGGAGTACATCAATTATATAATGCTTCATTGGCACTTATAGTTCTAGATTATTTTAGAAATGAATTTAATTTAACTGATGATATTATCAAAAAAGGAATGCTTAAAACACAAAATCATGGCAGACTTGAACTGATTCATAAAAATCCTAATGTAATAGTTGATGGAAGTCATAATGACGAAGCTATAGATGCTCTTATAGAATCACTTAAATCATATGATTATGATAGATTAATAGTCGGATTTAGTATACTTAAAGACAAGGACTTCGAATACATTATCTCCAAACTTTCGACTGTCGCTGATAAGATTATAATTACCAATATTGATAATCCAAGAGCATTTAAACTAGAAGATTTAAAGACAGAAGTTGAAAAAAAATTCAACGATGTGATTTCTATTGAAGATAGGATTGAAGCATATGAATACTCAAAATCTATAGCGAAAAATAATGATTTAGTACTTTGGTGTGGATCACTTTATTTAATAAGAGAATTTATAGTATATGAAAAAAGCAATAATACCGTTTAATTTTTTTTATCACAATTTACTACAATAATATATAAAAATCAAGGAGTATTATGATGAACAATAAAACATTAAAATTAGCTCAAAGTGTTATGTTTATAGCTTTGACCTATATTGCTTTTACATATTTCCAAATAAAAATACCCGTTCCTGGAAGCGGAAATTTTACATCAATACATTTTGGGAATATATTTTTAGTCCTAGCTGCCCTATTAATAGGTGGTGTTTATGGTGGTATTGCAGGAGCAATTGGTATGACTCTAGCAGATTTAATGGACCCGGTATATGTATTAGTCGCACCAAAAACATTTGTCCTAAAACTTTGTATAGGATTAATTGTTGGTTTAGTTGCACATAAATTGAAAAAAATAAATCATTCAAATGATATGAAATACATTATGAAATGGTCAATTATAGCTTCAATTTGTGGAATGTCATTCAATCTTATAGCTGATCCTCTAGTAGGATATTTCTATAATTTATATCTTTTAGGACAACCAGTAACATTTGCAGCTGCTCTTGCAAAATTATCAGCTGGAGTTACCCTATTCAACGCTGTTTTAACTGTTATCATTGCAAATATTATTTTTAGAGCTGTATACCCAATCTTGAAAAATAATAAATTAATTTAGTATTTGATTAAAAGTATTTATAAATAAAACATAATCACTGCAACATATTAATTATATGCATATTTACAAAATAACACCTTTATATGATATAAATTTATAAATAATATTGATTAAAAATATTTGACATTAAAAATATATTATGCTATTATGTATATGTTGCTATTTAATGGCGGTGTAGCTCAGTTGGCTAGAGCATACGGTTCATACCCGTAGTGTCAGCAGTTCAAATCTGTTCACCGCTACCATATGCGGAAGTGGCTCAGTGGTAGAGCATCGCCTTGCCAAGGCGAGGGTCGCGAGTTCGAATCTCGTTTTCCGCTCCAAAGCAAAAGCATCAATATATATATTGATGCTTTTATTTATATCTATATGTGTCATTAGCTCAGCTGGATAGAGCGTCTGGCTACGGACCAGAAGGTCGAGGGTTCGAATCCTTTATGACACGCCAAAAAGAAACATGAAATATGTTTCTTTTTTTTTTATTTTAAATATTATATAACTGAATGTTTAATTATTTTTCAAAATCAAAACTACCAGCTTAGCTGGTAGTTTGCACTGCGCCTATAAGGCGCGAATACCGGCACGCCCCTATTGGGGCTCCGAGTATTCTATCACACGCACCACTATCCCAACTACTGCTGAAGCAG
>JAEZZN010000013.1 GCA_023418535.1 Bacillota bacterium
GGATAATAGCAACAAATGCGATTAAGACCCGTATAAAAAAATAATTTATACAATCAAAGATGCAAACTAGGAATTTTATCATCAATCTGAGAGGTTTACACAAAAAAATTTACACTACCATCCAATATTATCTTTTATTATTTCATCAAAATTATATACATAACTTTTAGCCTTTTTTATAATATTGAAATTTTCATATATATTCTCAAAGGTGTATAAAAAAGACCATGAACATTTAAAATAATTATGTTTCATGTTAGCTATATTTTGCTGTTTTCTTTCTCTTTTTCTTCTTGTTCTCTTTCAGAATCATATTTACACTTTAATTTAAAAAATATGATTTTTCTTTAATATTTCTATGACTTTTATATCTATTCGTTGATTATATATTTTGTAGTAAACATGACTGTTTTTTATAGGCACTTGCTCCTAAATGAATTGTAGGTAATTCGTCTTCACCTTGTCTTTTATAGGAAAGATAATCTACTCTTTTTTCTTGTCCATTTTTTCTAAATACGCATTACATATATTTGAAAATTTTTCTCTCAATTTTTCTGCATTACCTTTATCATTCCAATCGGTCAATTCTACTTTTCTTGTTTTTGGTTTTCTATTTTTATTTAGAACTTTATTTCCTTTTTACATAATTTGCCTTTCATTAATCTCTATTTTTATTTTTTTTAGCTCTTTTTCTCTTTTAAAATTTCTATATACTTTCATAAAAAAAAGCGATTAAGATTTTTCTTAATCGCTCTTAATTCTATCTAAATTTAAACAACTGTAAAAAGTCATTCTATATTAGTTTGCCTTTTAAAACCAGTCTATATAATTTTTATTCAAATACTTTTGTACATTCATCAAGTCCAGTTACACTAAGTATTGCTCCTCCAACATAAGAAAGTGCCTGAGCTAAACTAGGTTGTTTAGATGCCCATTCTGGTATCACTCCTGTTCTAACATAAGCTGCGATAGCAACTGCTAAGGATCTCACACCACCTGCTGCTTTTACTAATGCTTTCGCACCTTTAATTATAGCACCTGCTCCTCCTAAGAATAGTGCTATCGCTCCTATACATTTTACTCCTTCCCACCATCCTTGAGGAGATGCATTATTCCCATCATATTTATTAAATTCATTAAATTTTTGAACTTCCTCTTTACTATCAAAAAAGTAAATACCTTTATCATTTAAATAAGTTTCTATTTCGGCTTCAGATGCAGTTTCAAGCATTTCTTCTGGGACATTGTCAAGAACTATAAAAATTTTCTCCAAATCTTTTTCACTTATTCTTAAATTTTGAGTAACTTCGCTAACTTCATTTGCATGTGCCATTGTTGGTACAATTTGCAACATCATAGTAAACATAAGTACTATTGCTATTATTTTTTTAACTTTATTCTTTTTGTTCATTATTGATTCCTCCTAATTAACTGTTGTATCAAAATATATCCATATATTATTATAATCGATATACAAAATACTATTAATAACTTTAAACTTTCTATTTTCATTATTTTAATTATGAAAAAAGAAACTATCATCAACAATTGAATTATAATACTGAGTTTTTGAGGTTTAGTTGTTTTTAATAAAACATTAGATGATATAAATCCAATTGCTAAAATTGAGTATATTAAGTAATAATAATCTTTATTAAAAATAGATATAATCCCATTTATACAAAATAGTACTAAGCAAAAAATCCATATTCCCTTATCTTTAAGATAAGTCCTTCTACTATCTCCATTCTTATTCCTTTGAGGATTGTTATAATTATTCATAAACTTTACCCCCTTCATTGTATTGTAACCAATTAAAATTTATTTTTTACCTTTGCAATTATAATCAGGATAACTATACGTTTATGTATTATTTAGGTCAAAGATTTTATATAGAAATGCTTAATGGGTTCGATGCATAATTTGCAATCTTTAATGTTGGAATTGTTTTTTCAATTTCTATCTTATTTATACTAACCCTTTATATTATAATTTTTTCCCTAATCGATGTTGAAACAAATCCAACAGTTTGCTTTACTCCGAAGTTTTATTTTTCAATAATCTTTTATCTCTTTTGTTTGTTTGATTAACTTAAGTTTACCATAATTATATTTAATTGTTAAGTTTTTTATAACTTATATTATATTTTTCTTCCAGTTGGTTGCTCTCCGGTATAATATTTTAATGGTATTCCATATTTTATTAAGCGCTTTTCTCTTTCTTTCTTTATTTATTTCTAATCGATTAGATTTATATTTATCTTAATACCATTTTTGCTTGACCATTTCTATTCTTTCTAGATAATTTTCTCTCAGCCTTTCTTTCTTTTTTATTCTTTTTTCTTCTTCAAATGTGAAAAAAAATTGTATAAAATTTATTATCATATAAGCTATTCAAATTTTACTATATGTGGTGTACTATAATAAAAAAAACTGAAAGGAAATTTATGAGAAGATTAGGAATATCAGTATACCCCGAACACAGCAGTGAGAAAGAATATTTAGACTATATTGAGTTGGCAAGCAAGTATGGATTTAAGAGAATATTTACATGCTTTTTATCGGCGAGCCGTGATTCGGAGAAATTAAAACAAAAATTCATGCCTTTTTTTAATAGAGCACACGAGCTCGGATTTGAAATAAGTGCAGATACCAATAATGATGTATTTGCTTCATTGGGTATAACTACAAGCGATATTAAATATTTAAAGGATATTGGTATAGATATTGTAAGATTAGATGGAAGATTCACGCAGATAGAAGAAATAGGACTTACTAATAATCCATACGGAATAAAGGTAGAATTTAATGCAAGCAGAGATAGTTATCTAGAAGATCTTATTAGACATGGTGCTAACAAAAGGAATATTCTGGTTTGCCATAATTTTTATCCTCAGCTTTATTCAGGACTATCATTGAAAACGTTTGAAAGATTTAATAAAAAGTGGATAGAGTTAGGCGTTAGAAATGCTGCTTTCATATCGAGCAATGCAAGCAATACATTTGGCCCATGGCCGGTATCAGATGGATTGGTTACTTTAGAAGAGCATAGAGGATTGCCAATAGATGTACAAGCAAGACATATGATATCTATGGAATGTATTGATGATATTTTTATAGGAAATGCATTTGCAACGGAAGAAGAATTAAAAAGTCTTTCTGAAATAGATTTAAGTGTAACTTCTTTAAAAGTTAACATTAGTAGTGGAATATCAAGATTAGAAGATGAACTTGTATTTGGGTATAACTTAAGTGGAAGAGATGATGAAAGTGAATACTATATAAGATGTAGCAAAACTAGACTAGCTGGTAAAGGAAATATAATGCCAAGACAAATTAATGATAAATATCTAAAACGTGGAGATGTTGTTATCGTGAATGATAATTTAAAACATTATGCAGGAGAAATAGAAATAATACTAAAAGATATCCCAAATGATGGAACTAGAAACTTGATTGGGCATATTTCAAATCATGAAGATTTAATACTTAATGAGATGGAAAAACATCATGATCATACATTTAGGATAATTAAGGAGTGATATGTTTGGAATTATAGCAACTTGGAGGATGGCGCTTGAAGGAATACAAAAAGTTACACCATCGCTAAAAGATAGAGAACAGTCTGATATATCTATTGTGAATGCAATCAAAGAAGTTGAAAATTTTGAATATTATAAAAGCGTCGGATATGGGGGACTACCTAATAAAGAAATGGTAGTAGAACTTGATGCAGGATTTATGGATGGCGATAATTTTAACATTGGAATGATTGGAGCCATCAAAGATTTCGAAAATCCTATTGAGATTGCAAGAAGGTTGGCAGAAGATAAGGTTAATAACTTCCTTGTTGATACTGGTGCAGAAAAATATGCAAGTATAAATGGCTTTAATAGAAAAAATATGCTTACTAGTAGGGCTAAGATTCATTATAAAAATAAGTTAGAAGAATTAAAGGAATCGCAGATAAAGCCATATGATGGCCATGATACAGTTGGAATGGTTTGTTTAGATGTTTATGGAAAGATATGTTCAGCAACATCAACAAGTGGATTATTCATGAAACATCCTGGAAGATTAGGAGATTCGCCAATTGTAGGGTCTGGATTTTATGCAGACTCTAGTATTGGAGGAGCTTGTGCAACAGGTCTTGGAGAAGACATAATGAAAGGATGTGCATCGTATGAGATTGTGAGGCTTATGGGAGATGGGAAGAATCCTCAAGAAGCCTGTGAAACGGTAGTATATAACTTAAATAAAAAGTTGAGTGAACGTAGAGGTAATTGTGGAGATATTTCAGTTGTAGCTATGGATAAAAATGGCGAATGGGGATGCGCTACCAACATAGATGGATTTTCATTTGTTGTAGCTACAGAGCAATTAGAACCAACTGTTTTTTTAGTATCAAGAGAAAATAAAAAAATGGTATTTAAAAAAGCCGATGAAAAATGGATGAAAGAATATATGGAATCAAGAATGAGACCATTAGAGTGAGGGAGTATGTTAGTAGAAATTTGTGCAGGAAGTTTAAAAGATTGTATAAATGCATATAATGGTGGAGCTAAAAGAGTTGAATTAAATGCAGCGTTGTACTTAGGCGGGCTTACACCAAGCATAGCAACATTAAGATTAGTAAAAGAAAAAACTGATTTAAAAGTTATAAGTATGGTTAGACCTAGGGCAGCAGGATTTATATATAATTCATATGAACTTGAAGAAATATTTGAATCTGCAAAAGAGCTACTTGAGAATGGAAGTGATGGTTTAGCATTTGGTTTTTTGAATAAAGACTTAACTATAGATGTTAACAATACTGAAAAAATGGTTAGATTAATCCATAGTTATAATAAAGAAGCAGTGTTTCATAAAGCATTTGATATTACAAAAAATATATTTGAGTCTATAGAAACATTGATCAATTTAAATGTAGATAGAGTTTTAACAAGTGGTGGAAATAAAAATGTTGAATTAGGAAAAGAGAACCTAAAAAAATTACAAGACATGTATGGGAATAAAATAGAAATACTTGCAGGGGGCGGAGTGAGAAATAACTCAATAAAATCAATAATAGAATATACTGGAATATCTCAAATACACTCTTCTTGTAAAGACTTTGAAGAAGATATTAGCACAAGTAATGATAATCTTAGTTATAGTTATCTTGAAGGAGAAAATATTAATAAATATGATATCGTTTCAGAGATGAAAGTAAAAGACTTAATAAATTTAGTAGATAAAAATTTAATATAAAAAATTGTGCAATTTGACAATTAGAGAGTGACAATTATATTTTTTTGGATTTTTTTCGCTTAAAAAACACAATATATTGTGGTGAAATTTAAAATGTATCCGAAAATCGGCGCTGTGGGAACGAAAGTTTCCTACACTACCATATTGATAAAAATTTATTTGAGGTTAATATATGGGTATGGATTTGAACACAATAATGTCTTATATTGATAATCCTTATGAATATCTTGATGAGCTTGGAAAACAAGAAGACTATTGCTATAAAGAATTAAAAAGGCAAAAAGAACTTTTGAAAATGACAAATGAAGATGTGCGCATAAGAGAGGTTGGAGAATATCAGATAAGAACAACAAGAGAAAAGTATTTTACTGATATGATAAGAGAGATAGAAGAAAAAAGGAGGAAAATGGTAGAACTCTCAAAAGCATATACTGAGCTAAATAAGCTTACACGTGATATTTTAAAGGAACTATATTTGAATATGAAAACATGGGAATGCGTACAATCAGAATTACAAATAAGCAGAACAACTGTATCTAGGCATAGAAACAAAGCTATAAAAGAATTTAAAAAAGTATTGCCAGATATTGAGGTGAATTAATGATATTTGCAGGGATAGTTGCAGGTGGAAAAGGCAGTAGAATAAAGAGTAATAAATTACCCAAACAATATATAAAAATAGGAGATAAAACTATTCTAGAACATGTAATAGAAAAGTTTACGGTAATTGAAAAGATTGATAAAGTATATGTTGGGATAAATGAAGAATATGAAAAGACCGCTAAAGAATTATGTAAAAAATATGGGGCTAGAGTTGAGTTAGTTATTGGAGGTAAAGAAAGAAATATTACTCTATATAATATAGTAAATAGAATACATGAAGAATATGGATATGGACATCATCACCTAATCTCTCATGATGCTGCAAGACCATTTGTACAAAAGGAAATAATAAACAAACATTGCAGTATACCAGAAAATTATGATGCCATTACAACAGCAGTAAACAGCACTGATACAATGGTTGAGGTAGATTGCGATGGTAATGTTATAAGAGTACCAAAGAGAATTTCTATGTATAACTGTCAAACGCCGCAGACATTTTATACTGACGATTATATAGAAATACAAGAAATATTTGGTAAAGAAAATTTTACAGACATAAGTGGTTTGTACTTATATGCAAATAAAAAGGTTAAGATAATAGAAGGTAGCTACGATAATATAAAAATAACTAGTGATATCGACTTGTTAGTTGCAGAAAAAATTATTTTAAATAACTAAAAAAATACTTGAAAAACCCTGTTCAATTTGGTACAATAAGATAGTTGCATTTTGAACGGGGGATTAGCTCAGTTGGGAGAGCGCCTGCCTTGCAAGCAGGAGGTCACGAGTTCGAATCTCGTATTCTCCATCATTTATCGAGAGTGAGGAAAAAAGTACTTGCAAAGATGAATGAAATGATATATAATGATGAAGTTGCTAAAGAGCGACGAACCATGAAAACTGCATAACTGAGAAAAGACATCAAAGAGAAAAACAATTTTACTGGAAGGTAAA
>JAEZZN010000073.1 GCA_023418535.1 Bacillota bacterium
CTAAAAAGGTAGAAGCAATTGGCGATACAGTTACAATATATAGAAAAGCAAATAAAAAATCAGAATCACCTGTATTTTTAGCAAAAGATGATTGGTTTGCAATGTGTGTAGATGCACTTGTACCATCACCAATAAATCCCGCACAAAGCAAAACATTTAATTTATCTGATACAACAAGTGTAGAAGATTCAACAATTAAAAAAGTATTGTATTATATGGCAACACCAGAAGGATATAATACATTTACAAATATTGCAAAAACAGACGTAGACAGTTTTAGATGGAGTGGAAATCAAAATCCTTGGCAATATCCCGGATCAGACCATATTACACTTGAAGCTTGGGACGGATCAGGAATTTACGGTGTAGGACAGTCTGAGGGTACATCAATAGATCAAAGATCCTATAGATATCATATGGCACACTTTTTTGTTTCAGCACATAGAGGAAATAGAAGTATATATTTCTTATCAGCACTGGAATCTATAAAAAGAATAGTACCAAAATTACCACAAGTACCTAGTGAATTTGAAGTAAGATTTGTAACAAATAAAGTTTTAGGTGGTGGATCTAATACACAAAATAAAATGATATGGAGAATAAAAAAGGAAGAAAAAGTTGAATTAAAATTAAAGAAAGAAGCAACAAACCCAAGCTATGTAAAAGGTAATCCAAACTACTCATTAGAAGGTGCAGAATATGGATTATATAAAAACTATGCTAACGCACTGCGTGATAGTAATAGAATAGGAACATTTACAACAAATGCAAATGGTGAAACAAATACTATTGAAATTCAAAAAGGAACATATTTTGTAAGAGAACAAAAAGCACCAAAAGGCTATAAATTAGATAGAAAATCAGGTGAAAATAAAAATGGTATTGTAAAAATTGAAGTGGTAGATAAACCAGTAAAATTTACTGTAAAAGATGAACCAAAGACAGACCCATTATCATTAATGCTTAAAAAGACTGATGAAAATGGTAAGGGTATAGCTAATGCTGAATTTGAAATTAAATATTATCAAGAATTAACAGATAATGTAGAAGGTTTAACACCTAAATATACATGGAAATTTAAGACAGATGAACGTGGATTTTTACAATTTAAAGATCAATTTAAAATTGGTGGAGATGAAATTCCAAAAGACGAAAACGGTGTAGAAGCAGGATATATAGGAACATATACAATTCGAGAAATAAAAGCACCAAAAGGCTACAAATTAGATAATACCCTTCATATAAGACAATTAAGAGAAGGTACTCGACTTGATACACAATTAGTATTTAATGCACCAACTCATGAAAATAAATCCCAATTAATGCAATTTACACTTAAAAAAGAAGATGTAGTTACAACACAATCACAAGGAAATGCAACACTTGAAGGGGCAAAATATAATGTAGTTTTAGTTGAATCTAAATATACTGATATAAAAGCTGGAACTATTGTAAAAGAAGTAGTTACAAATAAAGATGGTTTAGTAAGTGTTAAAGAATTACCACTAGGAATCTATGATGTAGTAGAAGTTGAAAATTCATCAGGATATATATTAAATCCAGTTGCAGTAAGAGTAGAAGGTGTAGAAGATGATTTAGGTGGAGAATATACAACTAAAGTAACTCAAACTACAACAAACTCAAAGACATTAATTGATATGTATAATTCAAAAATTGATGAATTAAATATCTTAAATAGAGTAAATGCAAATGGTTTGGAATATAGAAAAATTGAAAATGTAAAAGATAAAGAATTTATTCAAGTAACAAGTGAAAATCCAACAGTTATTACAAATGAATTAGTTGAAATGGGAAGAATTTCTGTAACTAAACACCAAGATGGAGAAAATGGAAAAGAAAATTCTTCACAATCTGGTGGAAGAATACCAGAAGAAGGTATCAAGTTTGATATATACAACTTAAATGATGAAAAAGTAGATAGTTTTGTAACAGATAAATTTGGTAGAGGAACAAGTAAATGGTTACCAAAAGGAATATATATAGTAAAACAAGCAAGTAGAAATCAAGGCTTTGTAAATATAGAACCATTTAAGGTAGAAATAAAAGGCGATTGGACTGAATACCAATACAATTTAGAAAACTATACAAATGAAAAATGGTTACAAATATTCAAAAAAGATGAAGAAACTGGAAATACAATTCCACAAGCTGGAGTTAAGTTTGAACTATATAAAGCAAATGAAGATGGAAGTAAGGGCGAAAAAGTAGTACAAACATTAAGATACCAAGAAACTAAAGAAATTTCACAATTTGAAACAAATGATAAAGGTATGGTTCAACTACCAGAAAAAATACAAGTAGGTAAATACATTTTAGAAGAAATAAAAGCACCAAAAGGCTATTATTTAGATCCACAAGGAGAACCACTAGCATTTGAAATAGAAGATGATGGAGATAAACCAGCACAATTAACAAAAATATTTGTAATTGAAAAAAGAAATACACCACAAAAGGGTAGATTAACACTTGAAAAAACAGCACAAATATTAAAAGGATTTAGTGTAAAAGATGATGTTACAAAATTAGAATTTAAAGATGGATATTTAGAAGGAACTAAGTGGGAATTAAGAGCCAAAGAAGATATTATATCAGGCGATAAAGTTACAATTCTTCATAAAAAGGGAGAATTAGTAGATACAATAATTACTAACTCTAAAACTCCTGTAACAAGTAAAGAAGTTCCACTAGGAAAATACACACTTAAAGAAATAAGTGTACCAGATATATATGTATTAGATACAAGAGAGTATGATATAGAATTTACACCACAATCACAAAATGTAAGAGTACATTCTGTAACAGAAATGAAATTCAATGAAAGAAAGAATGTTGAATTTGAATTTACAAAGAAATTTGAAAATGATCCATACTTTACAACTAATCCAAAAGCTGAATTTGGTATTTTCTTAAAAGAAGATTACAAAGAAAATGGTGTAACAATTCCAAAAGATTCAATGCTTGATAAAGTTACAGTTGAAGCAAAAGAATTAAATGGTGAAAAGAAAGTAGAAAAACCAGTATATGAAACTGTAGAAAAAGAAGTAAGTAGATATGAAGTATCTGAATTTATTGAAACAAAAGTAGATAATAAAGATAAACCAATTATAGAAAAGGTAGAAAACATATCATTCAAGCTAACTTATACAATACCAAGTACAAAAGAAGTGGTATCACAAGAATATGATACAGAAGAAAAAGCACAAACAGCACTTGGGGAAGCAGTTGATAGATTAAAAGAAGATATTAAAGATTCCAAAATAGAAAAACTTGTATCACAAGAAAATATTGTTAAAGGATATGAACAAAAAACAATTAGAGAATTAGTTGAAGTATTTAAGTTCAATGAAGAAGAAAAAGCTAAAGCTAAAATTGCAGAAGTTGAAGCAAAAGGCAATATAGCAAAATTAGAAGTTATAAAAACAAAAGTAGAAGAAAAGGTACAAGTAGGAGTAGAAGAATCTAAAGAAGTTGAATATGTAATTAAAGGTAAATTCAATAGTTTACCTATTGATGGTAAATTCTACATTAAAGAATTATCAGTTGATGGTAAATATGTATTAGATAATAAGAAACATGAAACAGGATTCAAATTTGAAGATACAAAAGAAAAAGAAAATAAAGTTGAAGCAGCTGAAATAGAAAATGAACTACAAAAAGTATCAATAGTAATTGTTAAAACAGAAATGGGATCTAACAAAGAAATTCCAGTTGTTGGAGCAAAATATAAATTAGTTGCAGTAGATGAAATAAAAGGTAAAACAGAAGTTGGAGAATATATAACTGATAAATTAGGTAAGATTGTAGTTGAAGGATTGCCAAAAGGACAATACTACTTAGAAGAAATAAAAGCACCAGAAGGCTATTTCAAAGATGATAAAAATATAGATCTTGATTTATCAAATAAAGATCATGGTGATGTAGTAGAAGTAGAACATGAAAATGAAAAAATACCACATATTAAAACTACAGCAGAAGATAAAAATACAGGTAAGAAAAATATAAACCCAACCAAAAAAGTATATATTAAAGACTATGCTTATTACAAAGATTTAATCATAGGAAAAGAATACGAAATGAAAGGTTTATTGATGGATAAGTCTACAAATAAACCACTACTTGATAAGAATGGCAGAAAATATGAAACATCACTAAAATTTGTACCAGAAACAAGAAATGGTTATGTAGTATTAATATTTGAAGTAGAATCTTCTGATATAAGAGGAAAGACAACAGTAGTATTTGAAGATTTATATAGAGAAGGTAAATTATTATATTCTCATGCAGATATAAATGATGAAGATCAAACTGTTAAAGTAAAAGATCCTAAAATCAAGACAACATTTGCTGAAATAAAATCAGGTAAAAAAGTATTTGATCCAGTAGGAATAGTAAAATTAGTTGATAAAGTTTATTATGAAAATTTAGTAATAGGTGATGAATATGTTGCTAAATTAAAAGTAATGGATAAAGGAACTAACAAACCATTATTAATAAATAGAAAAGAAGTAGTAGGCGAAACAAGATTTATAGCAGAACAAGAAGATGGAGTAGTTGAAGTAACAGTTGAAATTGATTTAAGTCAAGTAAGAGGAAAAGAGGTTCTAAAATATCTGTTGGGGGTGCTGACTCCTAGCAGATATTTTCTTTTTAAAACAAAAAAAATTGCACTTATTCGTAAAATTCCTTAAAATTTAATCACCACAACTAAAGAAAGGAGA
>JAEZZN010000079.1 GCA_023418535.1 Bacillota bacterium
TGTATATTAGGATTTGTCTTAGAAATTAATTCTGTTGAATTTTGTCCTTCAAACTCCTGCGCTTTAATATATCTCGCATTTGGGAGCAGTAATGAAAATACCATTAATAAAACCAATATTTTTCTTATCTTTTTGACCATTAATTCCTCCTTTAGATTTATAGAAATATGTAGTTTTCTAGCCTCAGTTACCAAAAAGTAAAATATCTTTATATATTTATAAATTAACCTCCTTTTCTTCTCGAATAAATATTATTATAGTTACAATTATATCAGTACTTTAATTTCGTGTAAATGTTTTCAAATATTTTTTTAATAAAAAAAAATGACATCTTAAAAATTTGTTTTTACTACAAATTTTAAGTGTCAGTTAATATGCTGTTTATTTAACTTTTTTCTAGTTATAAAGATAGATTGTAGAGTTTAACTATGTGTAAATGCTTAATAATAATTCTTTAAGAAAACCTATGTCATTTTACAAACTTACGAATTAACTCTATAGCCCAGTTTATGTCAATCACAACTTCTTTATCATTTTCTAATAGTTTTCTAAAATTCGCTTCTACAGTATGATATATTTCTTGATTAAAATCCATACGTCCCCACTTATTATTTCCAAAGTTAATGTAAAATACTCTTCCACCATCTTCCAGTTTCCCTAATAAAATCTCTTCAATTTCAAAATCTGGATTTTCCTTTATAACATGATTGTACAAATAGAACTTCATAATTTCTATTACTCGATCATCTAAATCTTCATCTAGAATAAATATTTTTCTTTTAATTCATTTATTGTACTTACAACTCTATTTTTGTAATCTTTAGTAACTTCATTTTCTAAATCTATCCTATTGCCAGATCCTTTCATTAATTCAACAACTTCAGAATTTTCTCCTGGAGCATAATATATCATTACTTTGTCTTCCATCTGATGATATAAGGTTGGATAATCAACTATTGAGGTATATCCACAATTAGAGCAAATATATTCAAATATTTCTCCAGATTTAACTTTTGATTTCATTTCTGGGTCTAACATAGTATTTACACTTTCCCAAATCTTAAACTCAAATTCATTTGAACAATTAGGACAAGTTATTTTTTCAATATAATACTTTGACATAAATTTCCTTCCAATTAATTCTGATATTTCTTTTTATAACATTCTCAATTAATAACATCTCTTTCAATCGAGTTATCCACTGCTCTATCTAAGTATTCAACATCAAATCCAGCACTTTTATATCCTTCTAAAATAGTTGAGTAATATTCTCGACTAGGTTGATTTAGAGGTCTACCTTCATTCATAATATAAATAATAGCATTTACTGTTTTTTCATCTACTATGATTTCCATAGTTTCTTTTCTGTACAAGTCTGGCCATTCTTCATAGATATCAAGTTCTTTTTCATCATCAGCTGTAATCTTCCATACAAGAATTGGAACACTCTCGCCTATACAAGGTTCAACAGTTGCAAAAGAACGATCGCCTTCTCCTCTAAAAGTGAGTTTGTAATCTTTAATTTCGCTTGTTCCTACTATCTTTGCGCTTGGACATCTTTTTGCCATCTTATCTAGATGTAAATTTGATCCATACGCAATATATAATTTATTCATCATTTAACTCCTTATGTAAATCCAATTTATTTTATCTATCTTCAAACAAATATAATAAATCATTTTTATCTAAGTTATTTGAAATATACATTCTATCACCTAGATAAATTTTATTGTCCATTATTGAAAAATGAACATCTTCATCATATTCTATTTTTATTGCATATTGCCAACCCTTCGCTTTATCATATTCTTTTTTCTACAATATTGTAGGATAAAATCTTGTCTAAGAAATTTTTATATTCTTTCTTTTTTAATACGACTTCTGATTTATTCTCAGTTAATATTGTTTCTACTATTATATTTTTTATCTTGTCCTCTTTAAAATCAAATATATCAGCTAATTTTTGTTTATTTTTATTTTGTTGACAAGCTGTTAACAGGACTAATATAAGTACCGAAATAATTATATATTTATTTTTTTTCATTTTTTTTTGTACTTAATTATGAAAATTAGTATGAATAAATTTTTACTAGTTTCATAATTTTCTCCATTAAAAAAGCAGCTATTTATATAGATGCTTTACTTTTTATTTTATCTATCCCAATTACTGTAACCTGCATTCTTAGAAAGTTCAATTTCTAAATAATTTTTTTTAACTTTATCTTTTTTTTCATTAAATAGTACCATAACGTAAAATAATGATGAATCTTTAGTCCAATATTTATTTGAAATTTCGTCCATTTTATCTTTATTAATTATAGGTTTTAATTTTTCTTTAATTCTCTCTATAGTTGCTTTATTGAGTTTTTCTTGTGAATTTATTTCTATCCATAAACTCGGTCTTGAAAAATATATTTCTATTTCATCAACATTATACTCATTCAAAACATCCTTCTTAAAAACTTCAAGTTCTGAATATTTTACATTTTTATGATCTGTGGTTTTAAAGTAATCATAGCTCAAATATAATCCCACTAAAATAATAATAAAAATCATAAATTTAATTATTTTTTTCATTTGATATATTACTCCTCAAGCTAAGATTTATCGACATCAATCTTCAAATTTCCAAAATCCGGTGCCTGTTTCCGGATCATGTTTTCTTTTAATTACTCCATCAATAACAGGTCTTAACTCAATCTCTGCAGTATATGACACAATAAGCGATTTAATATGACCTCCTGCAACGCAGTGTTTTCCGTCCTCTTTGTAGGAAACTATAGCGTGTGTATGTTGATAGATTTCTCCATCTTCGTCAGAAATAACATTTCCCGTCATAGATACAAGTTCAAGCATACCGCTAATTGTTCTAGTCTCAAACTCGTTAGTTTCTGGTATAAGTGTCTGTATTTCTGCCTCACCTAATCCCCCAATACCACTGAAGATAGCAGACATAATTTTTTCCTTCCTGCAGACATCTAAAATGCATCCTATAATCTCATCATCTCTATCCATTCTTATATATATTGTGTCGTTTATTCTTCTGTAGTCCATGAGTTTATCCTCCATAAATTTTATTTTTTATAATCTCATTATACTTTATATTATATTTCTTTTAATAATTTTAAAGCTAAATACAACTTTCCGAGATCATGATTAGCACTATGGAGACCTTCAACTTCATAAGAATTCTCATTTAAAACATCACCTGCTTCAAGAAAGTTATAAAGCTCAAATCCATAAAAATCACAAGCCGCTTGAACACCTGCAAGCTCCATCTCTACTGCTATACATCCCTCAGACTTTCTCCTTGAGACAAGTCCACGAGTTTCACGAATCATAACATCTGTAGTCCATACCTTTCCCTTGGTATAGGGAGCTTTCTCCTTGATAAAAAATTCTTCAAGCTTATCGTGATTTTTAATATTAATGTAGTCTGAAGGAGCTGCATAATAATAAGATGCTCCCTCACCCCTATAAGCTTCTGTCGGGATAATGTACTTTCCAAGAGTCTTTTCCTTATCAAGGCTACCACAAGATCCAAACATAATAAATATATTTGCACCTGTAATCCAATTCACTACTACACAATCTGTTGAGGCAAGAGCTGAACCAATCATTGTTAGATAAAATACAAATTCTTGACCTTCAAAGGTACTTTTATATACTATCCTTGATCCATTTGCAGCCTTTATAGTTCCAATTTCTTGACATTCAAAATTATCAAGTAAATAATCTAGCAGGCTTTTTGAAAATATTATCAAGCATTTTTCTGCAATATTTTTCTTTTCTCCATAAAAGTCTTTTAGACTTATTACTGGCTCTGTGTCTTTATCAAAACTGTCTATTATCATAATTTTACCTATTAATTTATTTAATCTTTAAAATTTTTATTATTCTTTCTCATATTTCTTACTAAATCTTCATTCAACTAACTCTGCCAAACTTTAATAAGAACAAGGGTCTTTAGTTTTCTTAGTATGGTTTCTTAATAAAAAATTCATGTTTTTTTTTCCACAGGATTATAGATATTATTTACTATTATAAAAATACCATTTTTCAATATAAAAATCCTAGGCCAATTAATAACTATTTTTATTATTTCATTAATTTATTGTTGCATAATTAAAATGTACAAGGAGGGTTTATGAATATATTATTAAATATTAAAAACTCTATTTTTTCTTTTATTAAATTTCTTGGTAATCCATGCCAGCTTCCCTATATTTTAAATCTCCATTTTTGGCATCTTCTAAAGTATCATAACCGAAGAAATACTAAGTTAGTTTATTCTTAGCTGGGACTTCTATCATTTCTCCCCTATATATATTGAACTTGCATATACTAAAGCTAGAGGATCTTTTCTAATTATAACATGGTTGTATTCTTGGACATAGTATTTTGTCGATTACTACCATCTGTATGATCGAAGTCGACTTGTAGGATTTCATATACCTTGCTTTTTTCATTTTTGTCTGTTATTAGACAGGTTAGGACACTCTTTGCCTGATAAGATGAAAGATTGCTATCGACTCCAAAGCTTTTAATCTTGTCCATCTTCCCTCCTAGCCTATACTTATTTTATCAAATAAATAACAGTATTTGGGAAGAAAAAAAGGATTCTGACCTATTTATAGGTAAAATCCCTGTAAAATTATTCATTTTTTATTCAAAAAGCGATATTTAATTATAACTAATGTAAAAATTTTTATTATAAATACTCAATAGGTACTGAAATAAGATCTTCTTTTAGCCATATTTTTTTATCATATTGACACAGAATTACGCCTGTCTTTACATTCACATTAGATAAATCTTTTAATACAGAAAAATTTTTTGCCATTTTAGCTTCAGGTTTTCCAGTCATTTTAATCTCTATAGGGTATAAATCTTTTCCATCCTCAATAATTAAGTCTATTTCTTTTTGATCTCTATCTCTGTAAAAATATAAGCTTGGTTTAGATATTCCAGCATTATAATAACTTTTAATTATTTCAGATATAACAAAAGTTTCAAATACATTACCTGCAGCCGCACCAGATTGAAGAGTTTCTTTGGTTAACCACCTAGTTAAATAGGCTAATAATCCTGTATCCATAAAATATACTTTTGGGGTTTTTATGGCTCTTTTCAAATGATTATTGGAGTATGGATAAAGTAAGAAAATAATACCAGACGTTTCCAATATTGATGTCCATCTCTTTACTGTATCCAAGCTTACCCCTATGTCTTTAGCCATGGCATTATAGTTTAATAATTCACCAGAACGAGATGCTATTGAAATCATAAAATCCATAAAAGTTTTTTCGTCACCTACTTGAGTAAGCTGTCTTACATCTCTCTCAATATAGGTTTGCACATATGATTGATAGTAAATATTCCAATCCATATCCTTATTGATATTTAATTTAGGCATATATCCTCTATGAATATGTGACCAAATATCTTCATAGACACTTAAAGATTTTTCTCTCTCTGAGAAATATTCTTCATTCGGAATAAAACACTTATTAAACTCAGTTTTAAAAATTTCCCTTAAAGATAACCCTTGCAATTGAAAGATTGCTATTCTTCCCGCCAAACTTTCAGATACATTTTCCATTAAATAGAAAGATTGCGAACCTGTTAGTAAATAGTATCCCTGCTTTGCAATATTATCCACTCTAAACTTTATTGCTTGAAACGCCTCAGGAACATATTGAATTTCATCTAATAACAAAGCACTAGAATTGTTTTTAAAAAATAAGTTTGAATCTTCATCTAACAATTTTCTTTGTATCAAATCGTCCATAGTTATATATTGATGAGTATCTTTAGATATTTCCTTTAATAAAGTTGTCTTTCCAACCTGCCTTGGCCCAGTAACTAAAATAACTGGATAGTGTTTCATAGTCTCTTTTAATTTATCTTCGATAGCTCTTTTTAAATACATGTTCATCTCCGTTTAATTTATGATTTAATCTTATTATAGCCGAGATTAATTGGTAAATCAACATTAAATATAGTCTAATTTATGATTTAATCTTATTATAGCCGAAAAACTTAAAATAAACTCAAATTTATTAAGAAATTCAATAAATAAACATTAATTTGTAAACTAATAAAATATGCGATTAAATCTTTACTTTTTTCACTATTTTTAATCTCTTGGATACACTAATATATATATATAATTTTTTAGTCTAAATATTGTATAAAAAATGGAAGTTCACAAATCTTGGCAGATTTAATACTTTCATAAAAGTGATTTGCATTTTCATTTGTGGCTCTTATTAATCTAATTTCATCAATATTATGTTTAACACAATCTCTAGCCATTTCATTAAATAATTTTTTCGCTATCCCTTTATTCCTATTCTCCGGTAATACATATAACCAATCAACATAACATATTCTATATCCATCCTGAAAACAAGAATAAAAATGATATTCTATTCTTCCGATAACTTTATCTTCATACATAGCCAATATTGAAGAACTTCTTTTTATTAATTCATCATCCAATCTTTTATAAAGTTCTTCTTTATTTATATCTGATGAACACATAAGTTCTGGTTCCAATTTAGTAGCTAATAATAAATAATTAAAATATTTATTAAAATTATCTTTGTTTAGCTTCTCAAAAGTATATTCCATAATTCACCTCATTGATATCAGTTAAACTTATATATTTATTTTTAACACCTTTCATCGGTAATGATATGACGAACTCCGGTATGATTAGATTGAAGGTATTCTTTCATAAATGATGGATAGGCATTATATTTTTCAAGCTCATCAATTGGTATCCAGTGCATAGACTCTTTTACTCCCCCTTTAGTAAGGCTATGGCTATTAAGATTCTTATTGCCCTTTGGTTTCATCATGTAATAAAAGGCAATCTCATGGCAATCGACACCTGTTAAATCAGAACTTCCGACAAAGAAATTCTCATGTATCACGGCAAGATGGTCTACCTCATATTCAACACCTGTTTCTTCAAAAACTTCCCTTTTTACAGCTTCTTCCGATGTTTCTCCTAAATGGACTCCTCCGCCTATAGAGTAGTAATAATCACCAACGTCATTTCCTGCAAATAAGACGCAATTATCTTCGACTATAATTGCTGCAGCCCTATATCTGAACCACTTATTTCCTTTTCTAAAACCACAATCATGCTCCATCTTTATCTCCCTTAAAATCTAATTTATCTTATCTAATATCCTATTCATACTATTAATCTATTTGCTATTGTTTCACTTCACTCTGTTCGTGAAAGCAGGGTTAGGGCTTCAGTGGTCCCGACTTAACCGCTCAGCTACGGCTTCGCCTTGCTTTGCGGAGCCCTCTCACATGGACGTTGCTATATTGATTGTTGCGGAACTAGTCCCTTACAATCAATGCAAGCGTCTCGACATGGCTCGAGTCTACACTATGGATAAAAAGTCCATTTTTACTTTTTCGCAAACATATCATAGGCTTTTTTAGCATTTTTCTCGTATTGGCAAACATACAATAATGGTTTTTATAATAGTACGTATTCGGAAACATATCAATATATTTCATCTTTAAATTTAGAACGAAAAAATTAATATAACTTTTTTATTCCTTTATCAGCAATTTTCTCTAAAGACATCAACTGTCTCTTTGCTAAATTCCTTAGTTCGATCATTCTATCCTTTTGATTCATACCTTTTTCAATCATAATAGAATTATAGCTTTCCATATTTGCTAAAACCAATAACTCTTCTAAGCTGGCATAATCCCTTATATTCCCTTTTAAATCGGGGTTCTCTTCTCTCCACTCTTTGGCTCTTTTATTGAATAAAGAGACATTAAACATATCCGCTTCACTTGCATATTCAAAAACAAGTTGTGAATCGGTTAAGTCTTTCAATAAATGTTCTTTGATAGCATCTGTATGAATTTTATAATTAATTTTAGAGATTTCTCTATGTAAATTCCAACTAAGAGATAGATTTGAACTTTCATCTAATTTCAGTCTCTTGTAATCTTGAATTATGTAGAGCTTAAATTCTGCAGAAATCCAAGAAGCAAACTCCATAGCAATGTCACTGTGAGCATATGTACCACCATATCTTCCAGATTTTGATACGATTCCAATTGCGTTGGTTGATTCAATCCATTTTTTAGGTGTCATTATAAACCTATTTTAACCCGCTTCATTTCTAAACGTGTCGAATTGCACACGGTTAAAATCAGGATTGTTAAGAGCCTCCCATAATCCAATAAACTCTAATGTATTTCTATTTCTCATCCAGTTTTGAATTACAAATCTAGGATCATCATCGTTCTTATACTTCGCAATATCAGTTAAACTAATATAATCATTTTTAAAATCTTCAGTGTAAACTTCTATCGAAAATCCCTGAGCTTGAATAGTATCTTTTTTTATCTTTGACATTTTTTCCTCCATTATTATAAAACAATTTCTTACCTTTTATTTGAACTGTTTCAATTTCCGAAACAGTTGGAGCTGTCAATGGTATTATATCATTTATTAAACATTTGTTCTTAGAAAATGCTCTTGATAATTCGATTTAACAAAATAAATAATTGGCACCATTTATAAATCTAACTTAAAAATGATGCCAATACAAAATATAATTAGTTATTAAATATTTTATTAAGTTCAGCTAATAGCTTCTCTTTTAATGCCATTAATTCAGTATCTGATGGACGATTCGAATCACTATACATTAATTCCATAGGATACCACCAAACCGGACCTTTTCCTTTATTACCATAGTTTTCTATATCACCCACTACCCTTGGAAATAAATGCCAATGTAGATGTGAATCTCCATTACCAAGTAGTTCATAGTTAATTTTATCTGCATTAAAACCTTTATATACAGCCTCTCCTACTAATGACATTTCTTCTAAGAATTTCAATTTAAAATTCTTTTCTAATTCAAAAAGTTCTGTCTTATGTTGTT
>JAEZZN010000036.1 GCA_023418535.1 Bacillota bacterium
CAAGTCATTTATTAAGTACACAATTTGATGTATTAGATGAAAATGGATTATCTCAAAGAGGTACTTTTATTATAGATCCAGACGGAGTTATTCAAGCAGTGGAAATTAATGCAGATGGTATCGGTAGAGATGCTTCATCACTTATTCCAAAGATTAAAGCTGCACAATATGTAAGAAAAAATCCAGGTCAAGCTTGTCCAGCAAAATGGAGAAAAACAGGCGAAACATTGACTCCAGGTTTAGACTTAGTAGGTAAAATTTAATGTTAAATGACCAACTAAAAGGACAACTTTCACAATACATGGCTCTTTTAGAAAACCCTGTAACATTTTTACTATCAGTTGATGAAAGTGAAAATTCTCAAGAATTAAAAGATTTCGTAGAAGATGTAAAATCACTTTCAGATAAGATAATAGTAAAAGAAGAAAAACTATCTTTAACACCATCCTTTTCACTTGTATCACAAGATAGAAAAGGAGTTACATTTGCAGGCACTCCAATGGGTCATGAATTCGAATCATTTGTAATTGCTCTTTTACAAATGGGTGGGAGAGCTCCAAAAATCGATGATAAATTAAGAGATAGAATTAAATCAATAGATAAAGAAATTTCATTTGAAACTTTTGTATCTTTAACATGTCATAATTGTCCTGAAGTAGTTCAATCACTAAATATCATGTCTGTTTTAAATCCAAATATTCAAAACACAATGATAGAAGGTGGAACATTCCAAGAATTGACTGAAAAAAAAGGCATTATGGCTGTTCCAACAGTCTTTCTAAATGGTGAAGAATTCTTTGGTGGTAAAAAATCAATCGAAGAAATTGTTGATTTAGTTACCGGAGAAGATTCAAGAGAAAGTTTATCAGACAAAGGAATATTTGATTCATTAGTAATCGGTGGTGGCCCTGCAGCAATGATGGCTGCTATTTATTCCGTACGTAAAGGAATAAAGACAGCTCTACTTGCTGATAAATTTGGTGGTCAAGTAAATGATACTCTAGAAATTAACAATATTTTGAGTCTTCAATCAACTGAAGGTCCAAAATTTATGGAAGAAGCAAAAGCCCATGTTCTATCATATCCTGTTGAAGTGTTTGAAAAATATACAGCAACTAAAATCGATAGAGTCGACAATCTTGTAGAAGTTACATTGGATAATTGCGATGTTATAAAATCTAAAACAGTAGTAATAGCTACAGGTGCAAGTTGGAGATTAATTGGAATTCCAGGAGAAACTGAATTCAAAAACAAGGGTGTTGCTTATTGCGTTCACTGTGATGGACCTCTATTCAAAGATAAAACTGTAGCAGTAATTGGAGGAGGTAATTCAGGTGTTGAGTCAGCACTTGATTTAGCAGGAATAGCTAAGAAAGTTATATTAATTGAATATGGACCAAAATTAATAGCTGATCAAGTTCTTCAAGATAGATTAAGAGAGCTTGACAATGTAGAAATACTATTAAATACAAATACTACAGCATTATTAGGTTCAGATCATCTTGAACAAATTCAATATACCAATATGGAAAATGATGAAGAAAGCATAAGGGATATTCAAGGATGCTTTATTCAAGTTGGTTTAGTTCCTAATACAAAATGGATTGGAGATAAGATTGAAACCAATAAACGTGGTGAAATAATTATTGACAATCAAGGAGCTACAAATATTGAAGGTATATATGCTGCGGGAGACTGTACAGATGTGTATTTCAAACAAATAGTTATAGCTTCAGGTTCAGGAGCAACAGCTGCATTAGGGGCTTATAATTATTTACTTAGAGAAAAATAAAGAATAATAAAATGATGTTTTAGGATAATTCCTTTAACATCATTTTTTTAATAAAAATCTTAATTGCCATAATTCCTACAAATAGCTATAATATTCTTTATTAGAGGTGAATTATGAATAAAGAAATAAAGAAAACTTCTATTGGTGGACAAGCTTTATTTGAAGGGATTTTGATGAAGGGACCTTATCAAACTTCAATAGTTGTCAGAAAACCAAATGGAGAATTACAAGAAAAAATAATTGATAGAATTGAGTTAAGTAAAAAATACAAAATATTTAAATTGCCATTTTTTAGAGGAATTGGCGCACTTTATGATGCCTTTAGAAATGGTACTAAAGCAATTGACTATTCACTTAGTTTTCACGAAGAAGATGAAAAAAAAGAAACTAAATTACAATCAATCTTTTACAGTATAGTTTCATTTTTTACAATCATTTTGTTTTTTGCTGCATTTTTCTATATTCCTACATGGTTTTCAAATCTATTTAGAGAAAATATAAATTCAATATTTGTATTGAATTTAATCGAGGGACTAGTAAGAGTTGTATTTTTCCTAATATATGTAATATTAATATCTCAAATTAAGGATATAAAAAGAGTTTTTGAATATCATGGAGCGGAACATAAAACTATTGCATGCTATGAACATGGGGAAGAATTGACTGTAGAAAATGTTAGGAAACATTCAAAATTACATCCAAGATGTGGAACAAGTTTTATGTTTAATATGGTTATATTGTCAGCATTAGTATTATCGTTTTTTGGATGGCCAAATCCTGTAGTCAGAGTAATTACAAGAATTTTAATAATTCCAATACTAGTGGGAATTACTTATGAATTAAATAGATGGATGGGAGGATCAGATTCAGTTTTATCAAAAATACTTGCTAAGCCAGGACTTTTTGTTCAATATATAGGAACAGTAAAAGAACCGACAGATGATATGATTGAAGTAGCTATTGAAGCTATGAAAATGGTAATACCTGAAGATGAGCATGACGATGAGTGGTAAAAAAATAAAAGATTTATTGAATAGGCCATTTGCAAAAATTATATTTCAATATATGTTTGATTATACTAATAGCCAAATATTTTTGAATCAAGATAGAGAGCTAAATCACGAGAAATACATTAAATTTAATGAAATTCAAGAAAAAATAGAAAGAGGAATTCCTATTCAATATGCTATTGGTAAATGGAATTTTTATGGAAGAGATTTTACAATAGATGAAAATGTGTTGATTCCACGACCAGAAACAGAACTACTTGTAGATAAAGTCTTAAAATTAGATTTGGAAAATAAAAGCATTCTAGATATAGGAACTGGAAGTGGAGCTATTGCTATTACACTTGCGCTTGAATCAAAGGCTATGATTTTTGCTAGTGATATTTCACAAGAAGCCTTAAATATTGCAAAAAAGAATTGCGAAAAATTTGGTGCTAAAATTAATTTTTATTTATCAGATGTATTCAATGAAATCCCGGAACAAAAAAAGTTTGACATAATAGTTTCAAATCCTCCATATTTAACAGAGCAAGAATATTTAGAAGTCGATAAACTCCTTTATCATGAGCCTAAAAATGCACTTGTATCAGGTATTAAAGGATATGAAATATATGAGAGAATTATTCAAGATTCCAAATATAGACTTAATAAAAATGGATTTTTGTTTTTTGAGATAGGATTCGAACAAGGGAATATATTAAAAGAGATATTAGAAAAAAATGGATTTAGTAATATTGAAATAAAAAAAGACTATGGAAATAAAGATAGAATAGTAATTGCAAGATTGAGTTAGATTATACATAGTCTTTATAATATGCATGAAATACACGCTTTATAAATGAATACAAAAATGATATAATTAACATGAAGTTTTTTGCTCTTAAATAAAGAGTTATTATAGATGGAAGGTAAATATGTTTGAACAATTAGAAACGACTAAACAAAATTATTATGAACTAGAAAAAAGACTGGCAAGTCCAGAACTTTTAGCTGACATGGATAATTGGCAAAAAGTAAATAGAGAATATAATGATATTAAACCGATAGTTATGGCCTATGAAGATTATAGAAGAAATGAAAATACTATTAAAGAAAATGAAGAACTATTAGAACTAGCTGAAGATCAAGAGATGAAGGAAATGCTTCGTGAGGAAATAGAAGAATCATCTGATAATATTGAAAAATTGGAAGAAAGAATAAAATTCTTATTAATTCCAAAAGACCCGAATGACCACAAAAACGTATTTGTAG
>JAEZZN010000105.1 GCA_023418535.1 Bacillota bacterium
TTTTTATTTTATATCAAAAGGATCAATATGTCTTTAATATTTTAAAAACAGTTACCAGTAATAAATAAAACATTATGCTGGTATATTTTAATAATTGAACTACCAACACTAAATATTATAGAACCTATAAAGAAGGGGATATAAACTAATAATATATCTATATATTATGTTCACTAAATTTTAACTTTAAACTATACGATGTAGTTGAATAAAAGAAAAACTGTGATATAATAATATTAGCACTCATTAAACAAGAGTGCTAATGGAGGAGGAAATATGAGATTAAAACCATTAGGAGATAAAATAGTTGTAAAGCAACTTGAAGTTGAAGAAAAAACAAAATCAGGAATTATTTTGACAGGTCAAGCAAAGGAAAAACCACAAGAAGCCGAAGTTCTTGCAGTAGGACCAGGTAAGAAAGTGGATGGAAAAGTTATACCTATGGAGTTAAAGGTTGGAGATAAAATTATATATTCTAAATATTCAGGAATGGATGTAAAACTGGATGGAAATGAATATGTAATAGTAAGCGAAGATGATGTATTAGCGATTGTTGAGTAGGAGGAAATATGTCTAAAGATATTAAATTTTCAATTGATGCAAGAAAATCACTTGAGGAAGGTGTTAATAAATTAGCAAATACTGTTAGAATTACATTGGGACCTAAGGGAAGAAATGTAGTTTTAGATAAGTCTTTTGGAGCCCCATTAATTACTAATGACGGTGTTACCATTGCAAAAGAGATAGAATTAGAAGATGCATTTGAAAATATGGGAGCTCAAATTGTAAAAGAGGTTGCTACAAAAACAAATGATGTAGCAGGTGATGGAACAACAACTGCTACAGTTTTAGCTCAATCTATGATTAATGAAGGAACAAAAAATGTTACAGCTGGTGCTAATCCTATGATACTAAGAAAAGGTATGAAGAAGGCGACAGATGTAGCTGTTGAAGCAATAGCAAAAATGAGTAGACCTATTGAGGGTAAGGATCAAATTGCAAGAGTTGCTGCAATATCTGCTGCTGATGAAGAAATTGGACTATTAGTTGCAGATGCAATGGAAAAGGTTACAAAAGACGGGGTAATATCTGTTGAAGAATCTAAAACAATGAAGACTGAACTTGACCTAGTTGAGGGTATGCAATTTGATAGAGGTTATATTTCTCCATATATGAGTACAGATATGGAGAAGATGGAGGCTGTTTTAGAAGAACCGCTACTTTTAATTACAGATAAAAAAATTACAAACTTCCAGGATTTATTACCATTGCTTGAACAAATAGTAAAAATTGGAAAATCACTATTAATAATAGCAGAGGATATTGAAGGAGAAGCATTAACAAATTTAATTGTAAATAAGTTAAGAGGTGTATTTAATGTTGTTGCAGTTAAAGCCCCAGGATTTGGTGATAGAAGAAAAGAAATGCTTCAAGATATAGCTGTTTTAACAGGTGGTACAGTAATTTCTGAAGATTTAGGCCTTGAACTAGCTAATGTTGAATTAGAACAGCTAGGAAGATGTAAGTCAGCAAAAATTCAAAAAGAAAATACTGTAATTGTTGATGGTGAAGGTGATAAAGAAGATATTAAATCAAGAATTGTTCAAATTAAAACTCAAATTGAAGAAACAATTTCTGATTTTGATAGAGAAAAATTGCAAGAAAGATTAGCAAAATTATCTGGTGGAGTGGCTGTTATAAGAGTTGGAGCTGCAACAGAAACAGAAATGAAAGAAAGCAAGCTTAGATTAGAAGATGCATTAGCAGCAACAAGAGCAGCAGTTGAAGAAGGTATTATTGCTGGTGGTGGTACTGCTTACATTCATGCTACAAAAGAAGTTAAAAAACTTGCTGATACCTTACATGGTGATGAAAAAACAGGTGCAAATATTATATTAAAAGCACTTGAATCACCTCTTTACCATATAGCAAAAAATGCCGGATTAGAAGGTTCAGTAATTGTTAATAAGGTTAAGGAACTTGAAGAAGGTAAGGGATTTGATGCTTTAGAGGAAGAATATGTAGATATGGTTGAAAGAGGAATTGTTGATCCAGCTAAGGTTACAAGAAGTGCCTTACAAAATGCAACAAGTATAGCCTCAACATTCTTAACAACTGAAGCAGTTGTAGCTGAAATTAAAAAAGATGAGCCAGCTATGCCACCAATGGCACCAGGGGCTATGGGATATTAATATAAGCAAATAAATATATAGAATTTAATTTTAACACTACCCTCTAAATTTTTAAAAATTTAGAGGGTTATTTCTTGCTATTAAGTTTTAATATAAGTTATGTAAAGATTAGATAAATTATAATGAATTATATAATAACTATTATTTTTATATTGCGTATATTGACAAAATATATCTAGTTAGATATAATCTAACTAGATATATTAAAAAGGAGATTAAGTTGAATAAAATAGAATTAAAAATTCTAATAGGATTGCATAGAAATGTAAATAATATTGATAAAAAAACATCTAAAATTGTATCTGAGTTTAATCTTACTTTAAGTCAATTTATGGTGCTAGAAGCCTTATATAGTAAAGGCGATATGACTGTTGGGGAAGTTAGAGATAGAATTCTTAGTAGTGTGGGAACGATTACATTAATAATAGATAATCTTGTAAAGATGAAATATGTTGAACGATTAAAAAAATGCAATGACAGAAGAGTATGCATACTTCATCTTACAGAAAAAGGTTATGAGGTTATTAGCAAGGTGGCCCCACTAAATGAATATATGATATTAGAAAGTATGAATAATTTAAACCAAGATGAAAAAGCTAATTTATTGTTTCTACTAAAAAAAATGGGAGAAAATAATTAAAATTATAGTTGATACATAAAAATAATTAATAAATATTAAATAAATAGAAGGAGTGATTATGAGTATTATAAATTCATTAGAAAAAAGACGATCTTATTATAATATTAACAAGAAGCTACCTATAGAAATGGCAAAAATAGAAGAATGTATTAAGAAGGTAGCTGAATTAGTTCCAGATGCATTTAATATGAAAAGTGCAAAGGTTGTTTTAATAGCAGATGAAAAACATGAGCAATTATGGGATGAGATCTACAATATATTTGATGGAAAGATACCGAGAGAAAAAATAGATTCATTCAAATCTGGAGCAGGCACAATTTTATTTTTCTATGATGAAAATATTGTAAAAAAAATGCAGGAAACTTATAGTAGTTATGCGGATAATTTCCCAGTTTGGGCAAATCAAGCAAATGGAATGTTACAAATTTCTATCTGGTCATTATTGAGAGAATTTAATATTGGAGCTTCCTTACAGCATTATAATCCTGTAATTGATAAAAAGATTAAAAAGTTATTTGATATACCAGATAATTATAAATTAATTGCTCAAATGCCATTCGGTGGAATAGTAAGTGAACCAGATAATAAAGAAAAAGAGGATATAGATAAAAGAGTGCTAGTAATAAAATAATTATTGTATGTTTATTGTATAAATTATATTAATAATTAAAGATTATAAATAAAAGGATAGATATAATATCTATCCTTTTATTTATCTTAATTTTATCATTATAACAAATAAGGGTCAGTTTCCCAATCAATTAATGATTTAGGATCTTTAGCATTTGTATCTCTACCTTCTGGTGGAAGATTTTTAGCACTTTCAGGTTGAGCAGGTTTTGTAGGCTGATTTAATTCCTTATCTCTTGCATTTAATCTTTCCCATTCATCTCTTGAAGTGGCAGTGTTTGGAGTAAGATCAACCTTATTTATGTCAATTCCTAGTGCTTCTGCAACTCCTTTTCCATACTCTGGATCAGCAGCGTAGCAGTTTCTAATATATCTATATTTTATTTGAAGAGTAGAATCTCCCATAGCTCTTGCTGTATTTTCAAATAGAACTAATTTTTGCTCATCAGTCATTGCTCTAAAAAGCATACCTGGTTGAGTATAATAATCATGATCTAATTCTCTAAAGTCATATCTCTTTATATCTCCACCTTTATCTGTTGGTAATTCAAGAGATCTGTCATCTTGCCAACCACCGTAAGAGTTAGGAGAATAGTGAAGTTCTGAACCATTATTACCATCAACTCTCATTTGACCATCTCTATGATATGCATGTGGATGTTCTACTCCTAATGGAGAGTTTACAGGAATTTGATGATGGTTTACACCAAGTCTATATCTATGTGCATCAGAATAGAAGAAAGCTCTTGCTTGAAGCATTCTATCTGGAGATAGTCCAATTCCTGGAATAATATTTGCTGGTGAGAATGCAACTTGTTCAACATCTTGGAAATAGTTTTCAGCATTCTTATTTAACTCATATTCACCAACAGGAATTAGTGGAAAGTCCTTCTTTAACCACATCTTTGTTAAATCAAATGGATTATATGAAAGTTTTTCAGCTTCTTCTTCAGTCATTACCTGAATGTACATCTTCCATTTTGGATACATTCCCTTTTCAATAGCTTCGTAAAGGTCACGACCACTACTTTCTCTATCTGAACCAATAACTTGTGAAGCTTCTTGGTCAGTAAAGTTTTGAATACCTTGTTGAGATCTAAAGTGGAACTTTACCCATACCCTTTCTCCATCAGCATTAAACATACTATATGTATGAGAACCAAAACCATGCATATGTCTGAATGATGAAGGTATACCTCTATCACTCATTATGATTGTAGTTTGTAGTAATGATTCTGGAAGAGAAGACCAATAATCAAAGTTAGTATTTGGGCTTCTTAAATGAGAACGAGGATCTCTTTTAACAGCATGATTTAAATCAATGAATTTCATAGGATCTCTAAAGAAGAATACAGGGGTATTATTTCCAACTATATCCCAGTTACCTTCCTCAGTATAGAAACGAACAGCAAAACCTCTAATATCACGCTCAGCGTCTGCAGCACCTCTTTCACCAGCTACAGTTGACATTCGTGAAAATACCTTTACTTTATTACCAACTTTAGAGAATAATTTAGCCTTTGTATATTTTGAAATATCATGTGTTACAGTAAATTCTCCCCAAGCACCCCAACCTTTAGCATGCATTCTTCTTTCAGGTATTACTTCACGATTAAAATGTGCTTGTTTCTCAAAAAGCCATAAATCTTGTATTGAAATATGACCTCTTTCTCCAGCAGTCATACTATCTTCATTATTATCAACTACTTGTCCACCTGCACGTCTAAGAGTTGGATCTTTAACATTATCATTTTTACTTGGTAATGGTTCACCAAGACCATTTTTTTCCATTGGATCTTTACTCATGGTTTCTCCTTTCAAAAAATATATTCTATAATTATTTTACAACAAAATAAAAAAAATTGTAGTGATAAAAATATGAAAAATAGAAAAAATTACTATTTTTGAAATATATTATATTTAATTAATGTAGAAAAATTGTAAAAAGTTAAATGCAATAATAGTTATATGTATTTACTTATAATTAATTACTATGTGTTATTTATTAGGTATTGTATATTATTTAATGCCTTTACTATTAGCTAACTGAGTTATATAATTAAAATAGAAATAAATCAGGAAGGAGTGTATAATTTTTATTATACAAAAAATTATGAAGTTTATAGAACAACTTAAACAACGTGCTAAAAGCGACATAAAAACTATTATTTTACCAGAAACGGAAGATTTAAGAACTATTGAGGCTGCACATAAGGTCTTAGCTGATGGTATTGCCAATATTACTTTGATAGGTAATAAGGATAATATATTAAAGCTAGCTAGTGATAATAATTTTGATCTTAGTAAAGCCAATATTGTAGATCCAAGTACAGATAGTAATTTTGAAAAGTATGTTGATCTGCTAGTTGAACTAAGACAAAAAAAAGGCATGACAAAAGAACAAGCTACAGAGATAGTAAAGACTCAACCACTTTATTATGGATGTTTAATGGTTAAATCTGGTGATGCTGATGGTATGGTGGCTGGTGCAGTTAATTCAACTGCTAACGTATTAAGAAGTGCATTACAAGTAATTAAGACAAAACCAGGAAGTAAAATGGTTTCATCTTTTTTTGTAATGGTTGTACCAGATTGTGAATATGGAAATAATGGAACATTTGTATTCTCTGATTGTGGTTTAGTTCAAAATCCAAATTCTGAGGAACTTTCTGAAATAGCATGTAGTTCTATTGACTCATATGAAGCTCTTGTAGGGGATGAAGCAAAGGTTGCAATGCTTTCTCATTCAACAAAGGGATCTGCAAAACATGAAGATGTTGATAAGGTAGTTGAAGCTACAAGACTTGCAAAAGAAAAGAGACCTGATAAAAAGATTAGTGGAGAGCTTCAATTGGATGCAGCTATTGTGCCAAGCGTAGCTAATTCAAAAGCACCAGATGAGGCAGCTGCAGGACAGGCTAATGTTATTATTTTCCCAGATCTTGATGCTGGTAATATAGGATATAAATTAGTGCAAAGATTAGCAAAAGCTGAGGCATATGGACCAATGACACAAGGTTTAGCGGCACCTGTTAATGATTTATCAAGAGGTTGCTCAGCAGATGATATCGTTGGGGTTGTTGCAATAACTGCTGTACAGGCACAGACTAAATAGGAGGATATTATGAAAATATTAGTAATTAATTGTGGTAGTTCTTCATTAAAATTCCAGTTTATCAATACTGAAAATGAAGAAGTCTTAGCAAAAGGTTTATGCGAAAGAATTGGTATTGATGGCAGCAGAATAGTATATCAGGCTGGGGATGGAGATAAGATTAAAAAAGATATAGATATGCCTGATCACACAAATGCAGTAAAAGCGGTATTAGATTCATTGTTGGATACTGAAATTGGTGTTATAAAAGATCTTTCTGAGGTTGAAGCTGTTGGACACAGGGTTGTACACGGTGGAGAGAAGTTTGCTAAATCAACAGTATTAACAGATGAAGTAATTAAGGCTATTGAAGATTGTAATGATTTAGCACCATTACACAATCCTGCAAATCTTATTGGTATAAGAGCATGTCAAGAGCTAATGAATGGGGTACCAATGGTTGCTGTATTCGATACAGCCTTCCACCAAACAATGCCTAAAAAAGCATATCTTTATGCAATACCTTATGAACTATATGAAAAATATGGTATTAGAAGATATGGATTCCACGGAACTTCTCATGGTTATGTTTCTAAAAAAACAGCTGAATTTTTTGATTTAGATATTAATGATTCAAAAATAGTTGTATGCCATTTAGGTAATGGTTCATCTATATGTGCAGTAAAAAATGGAGAATCTATTGATACAAGTATGGGATTTACACCATTAGCTGGTGTTCCAATGGGAACAAGATCAGGTGATATCGATCCAGCGATAATAGATTATCTAGTTAAAAAAGGAATGGATGTTGAAGAAGTCAACAATCTATTAAATAAAAAATCAGGAATGCAAGGACTAACTGGTTATTCATCTGATTTTAGAGATGTTGAAGATGGTGTTAAAGAAGGTAAGGAAGAAGCTATCAGAGCACTTGATGTTTTCTGTTATAATGTTGCTAAATATATTGGAGCATATGCAACTGCAATGGGTGGAGTGGATGCCATCGCATTTACAGCAGGTGTTGGAGAAAATGATACAGGTGTACGTCAAAAGGTATGTGAATATCTTGGATACCTAGGTGTAGATTTTGACAAAGAACTAAATAATGTAAGGGGTAAAGCTAAAGAAATTACCAGAGAAGGTTCAAAAGTTAAAGTATGTGTTATGCCTACAAATGAAGAGCTAGTAATTGCTCTTGATACTTTAGCATTAGTTAAATAACTGTATTTATTTATACAAAATAATTAAGAGATAATGGTGTTGGATATTTGCCGACACCATTTCTTATAGTTAAAATTTTATCTATCTTAATAGATTTTATTATTATATTTATTGATAAATTGCTTGAACTTATAATAAGTATTTGATATAATGAATTAGTTGTAAATCTACTACAACAAATATGCACTAATCAATTATCAAGCTATGGTGCTGAATATTCAGTTAGTTTGTGATTTGACTAGGAAGAATAACCAAATGGAGGAAATATGAGCGTTATTTCAATGAAACAATTATTAGAGGCTGGTGTTCATTTTGGACATCAAACAAGAAGATGGAATCCTAAGATGGCTCCATTCATTTATATGGAAAGAAATGGAATCCATATAATCGATTTACAAAAGACAGTTGAGAAGATTGATGAAGCATATGAAGCAATTAATTCATGTGTTGCTGATGGAGGAACTGTACTTTTTGTTGGAACAAAAAAACAAGCTCAGGAAGCAGTGGAAGAAGAAGCAAAAAGATGTGGAATGCCATATGTTTCTAATAGATGGCTTGGTGGAATGCTTACTAATTTCAAAACAATTAAAAAAAGAGTTGAGCGTTTAGAAGAAATTGAAAAAATGGAAGAGGAAGGTATATTTGAAGTTCTTCCTAAAAAAGAAGTTATAAAATTAAGAAAAGAGCATGAAAAACTTGAAAAGAACCTTGGTGGTATAAGAAATATGAAAAAGCTACCAGATCTAATTTTCATAGTTGATCCTAAGAAAGAAAATATATGTATGCAAGAAGCTCATATATTAGGTATCCCACTAATAGGTATGGCTGATACAAACTGTGATCCAGATGAATTAGATCATATAATACCAGGTAATGATGATGCAATTAGAGCCGTTAAACTTGTAGTAAATAAGATGGCAGATGCAGTTATCGAAACTAATCAAGGATCTGATGTTTTTGAAAATAATGAAACAACTGAAACTACTGAAACTACTGAAGTAGAAGAAACAACAGTAGAAGAATAAGGAGGATATTCTAATGGCATTTACAGCAGGTAATGTTAAGGAATTAAGAGAGCTTACAGGTGCTGGAATGATGGATTGCAAAAAAGCTCTAACTGAAACTAATGGAGATATGGAGCAAGCAATTGAATTCCTACGTAAAAAAGGTTTAGCAGCTTCAGCAAAAAAAGCTGGTAGAATTGCTGCAGAAGGTATTGTAGGTATTCTAATTGATTCAAATAATGGAAAAGCATCAATCGTTGAAGTTAATTCAGAAACAGACTTTGTAGCAAAAAATGAAAAATTTAAGGCTTTTGTTGATAATGTGAATGAGCAAGTTCTATTATCAAGTGCAAATGATGTTGAAGAACTTAAGAATGAGAAATGGATTTGTGATAATACAAAAACTGTAGCGGAAGAGGTTTCTTCTCAAGTTGCTGTTATTGGCGAAAATATAAATATTAGAAGATTTGCTAGATTTGAAAATGTTGATGCAGTACTTGCAGGATATATTCATGGAGAAGGACGTATTGGTGTTCTACTTGAAGCTAATGCACCAAAAAACAATGATAAAGTTGAAGAACTTCTAAGTGATGTATGTATGCAAATAGCTGCTATGAATCCAATGTGTGTATCAGAAAAAGATGTACCAGCTGATTATATTGAACATGAAAAGAGCATTTTATTAGAGCAAGCTATAAATGAAAATAATAAGTTACCAGAAAACAAGAGAAAGCCAGAAGCTATTATTGAAAAGATGCTTGAAGGAAGAATGAAGAAACAACTTAAAGAGATTTGTCTTCTTGATCAAGTTTATGTTAAAAATGGTGATTTTACAGTTGGCTCATATATAGCAAGTGTTGCAAAAGAAGTTGGTGCAGATATAACAATTAATAAGTTTGTTAGATTCGAAACTGGCGAAGGAATAGAAAAGAAAGAAGAAAATTTTGCAGCAGAAGTTGCAGCACAAATGAATATGTAATTTGAGATCCATAGGAATAAACTCCTATGGATTTTTTTGGCTCTTTGTCAAATACTCATGATTATACATGTAATAATATATTCAGTATAGAGGGTGTATTAATATAGAAATAATAATTTATAGTAATTTTAATAATCTCATATATGAGCAATTATTAGAGGATCTTTAAGTAAAATAGGTATGATTAATTATTTTAATATATAACATATATAAATATAACATAATTTGGGCATTATATAATTACAGAAAGGAGAATTGATAAAATCTTCTGCAAATAATACAATTTGTTATGCTAGAATTAAAAAGTAGGTATTAGTTATAATAAAAAATTGGCATAGATCTATAGATATACTATAATAATATCATGAGCATATTAGTTTTAAATAATATAAGTAAAAGTTTTGATGAAGAGATATTATTTAGTAATGTAAATTTAAATATAAATAAGAATGATAAAGTCGCCATAGTAGGTAAAAATGGGACAGGAAAAACTACTTTACTAAAAATAATAATGAATAAAATTGATATAGATACTGGTGAAGTAATAATTAGTAATTCGGCAACGATTGCTAGCGTAGATCAGTTTAATATATTCAATGATAATAATACTATTTTTTCTGAAGTATTGTCAGAGAAAAAATATATTATAGATATATTCAAAAAGATAAAATTGTTAGAATCAGAAATATCTATTGGTAAGGGTGACGTAGATAAGCTTATTAATGAACACGCAAATTTATTGAATAAGATAGATGAACTTAATGGATATGCATATGAAAGTGAAGCAAAAGGTGTATTAAAAGGTGTTGGATTTAAGGAGCATGAATTTGAAAATAAGATAAATAATTTATCTGGGGGTGAAAAGACTAAGATAGCGCTTGCAAAATTACTTTTATCAAAATCAGAAATAATAATACTAGATGAACCTACAAACCATCTTGATATAGAGTCAATTGTATGGCTTGAGAATTACATAAATAACTTGAATAAAACAGTTTTATTTGTATCACATGATAGATATTTTATAGATAGAATTTGTAATAAGGTCATTGGTATAAGGAACAAAAGATGTGAAATATTCAAAGGTAATTATAGTGATTACATAAAAAAGAGCGATGCAAGATATCAAGCTACGCTAAAACAGTATGAAAGACAACAAGATTATATAAAAAAACAAGAAGAGATTATTGCTCGATTTAGACAATATGGAAGTGAAAAATATATAAAAAAAGCTAAAAGTAGGGAAAAATTATTAGAGCATATAGATATTATTGAAAATCCCTATGAAAATGACAATAAAATTAACATTTCAATAAATCCGGAAATAGAATCTGGTAATGACGTCTTGAATGGATATGACATTAATAAATCATTTGATAATAAGATTATAATAGATAATTCTGAAATATATGTAAAAAAATATGATAGAGTGGCAATAGTTGGTAAAAATGGTTGTGGAAAAACTACTTTATTAAAAATGATTATTGGAGCAGAGCCATTTGTAGGGCATATTAATATAGGTGCTAATGTAAATATTGGATACTATGAACAAAATCATGATAGATTCAATTTAAATAATACATTGTTTGAAGAAATACATGATAATTATCCTCATATGAATCAAACAGAAGTTAGGAACGCACTCGCAAGATTTGCATTTATAAATGATGATGTATTCAAAAAGATAAATACACTTTCTGGAGGAGAGAGAGCTAGATTAAGGCTATGTATTCTATTTTTGCAAAAACCAAATCTATTAATCCTTGATGAACCAACAAACCATTTAGATGTAGAAACTAGAGAGGTTGTAGAAGATTTATTGTTGAGTTATAAAGGTACAGTAATATTCGTATCACACGATAGATATTTCATTAATAAAATTGCTACTAGAATTATTGCCTTTGAAAATAAAAAGCTTGTTAATTATTTAGGAAATTATGACTACTATAAAGAAAAAGAAAATATAAAGGTAGTTGAAACTAAAAAAATAAAGGTAGAAAATAATGAGTGGAAAGAGCAAAAGAGACTGGAAGCTGAAAGAAGAAAAAAGATAAATAATTATAACAAGTTAAAGAAGAAAATAGAAGAATTAGAAGAAAAATTGAGTAAAGTAGAGGTTGAAATAATTGATCCCAAAATATCTTCTGATTATATTAAATTATCAGAATTAAATAATATCAAAAATTCTATTGAGGAAGAAATATTAATCATTATGGAGGAATTAGAAAATATAGAAATTTAATAAAATTTCGAGTGTAAAATATTACGAAAAAGTAATAAATTATTTTTTTCTTATAAAAATTGTTATAATATTCATTAATTATATTTAGTTAAAATTTATTTTTGTGCAAGTTGATATTTCAAAAGTACAACTTGCATAATTTTTTGTCAAATAGAGCAGATAAAATTTCTTACGTTAACTTGATAGCTGTCAATATGGCTAATCCTTATTGTTAAGCCATGTCTATTTTGGTATAATTAGTATATAAGAAATAACTAAGGAGGCAGTTATGACTAAATGGGTATACTTCTTTGATGAAGGAAATGCAGAAATGAGAAATCTTCTTGGAGGAAAAGGGGCCAATCTAGCTGAAATGACAAAATTAGGATTGCCAATACCTCAAGGATTTACTGTTACAACAGAGGCATGTACAGAATATTACAATGAGGATAAGAAATTATCTGACGAAATGATAAATCAAATATTCGAGAACATGAATAAGTTAGAAAAAATACAAGGCAAGAAATTTGGAGATAAAAAGGATCCATTACTTATATCTGTTAGATCAGGTGCAAGAGTTTCTATGCCTGGAATGATGGACACAATACTTAATTTAGGATTAAATGATGAAGCAGTCGAAGGATTTGCGGAAAATACTGGAAATAAGAGATTTGCTTATGATTCATATAGAAGATTTATTCAAATGTTTTCTGATGTTGTTATGGAAGTTGAAAAATCTAAATTTGAAAATATACTTGACAACGTTAAAGAAGATAGAGGAGTTCATCTTGATAATGAGTTAGATGCTGAAGCCTTAAATGAAGTTATTTGCAAGTATAAAGAATTATATAAGTCTGAAATTGGCGATGATTTTCCACAGGATCCTAAAGAACAACTTCTTTCTGCAGTAAAAGCTGTATTTAGGTCATGGAATAATCCAAGAGCTATATATTATAGAAGAATGAATGATATACCAGGTGATTGGGGAACAGCTGTTAATGTACAAGCTATGGTATTTGGTAATATGGGTGATACTTCAGGAACTGGTGTTGCTTTTACAAGAAATCCAGCAACTGGTGAACCTGTTATATATGGTGAATACTTAATTAATGCACAAGGTGAAGATGTTGTAGCTGGAGTAAGAACACCTCAACCTATTAGTAAACTTGAAGAAGATATGCCAGAAGTTTATAGGGAATTTATGGATATTGCCCATAAGCTAGAATCTCATTATAGAGATATGCAGGATATGGAGTTTACAATTGAGAATAAAAAACTTTATTTCTTACAAACTCGTAATGGTAAGCGTACAGCCCAAGCAGCATTAGAAATAGCTTGTGATCTTGTAGATAATGGAATAATTACAAAAGAAGAAGCAATAAGTAGAATAGATGCCAAAACTTTGGACCAATTGCTACACCCAGGATTTGATAAATCTGCATTAGATATAGCTACAGAAATTGGTAGAGCTCTTCCAGCATCTCCTGGTGCAGCTTCAGGTAGAGTATACTTTACTGCCAAAGAAGCTAAACAAGCAGCCGATGAAGGCGAAAAGGTAATTTTAGTTCGACTTGAAACTTCACCAGACGATATTGAAGGTATGCATGCAGCAGAAGGTATTTTAACTGTACGTGGAGGTATGACTTCACATGCAGCTGTTGTTGCTCGTGGAATGGGTACTGCTTGTGTATCTGGATGTGGAGCAATAAAGATGAACGAAGAAGAGAAGTATTTTGAATTAAGTGGAATAACTATCAGAGAGGGAGATTATATTTCGCTTGATGGTTCAACTGGAAAAATATATCTAGGTAAGCTTGAAACTAAGAAGGCTGAAATTTCAGGAAACTTTGAAAGAATTATGAAGTGGGCTGATGAAATAAGAAGACTAGAAATTCGTACAAATGCTGATACACCAGAAGATGCCAAGAATGGAGTTAAATTTGGGGCAGAAGGTATAGGTCTATGTAGAACAGAACACATGTTCTTTGATCCTGAAAGAATACCAAGAATTAGAGAAATGATACTTTCAAGTACAATTGAAGAAAGAGAAAGAGCTTTAAAATACTTAATTCCTTTCCAAAAAGGAGATTTCAAAGGTATTTATATTGCTATGGAGGGTAGACCTGTAACAATAAGATTCTTAGATCCACCTCTACACGAATTTTTACCAACTGATGAGATTGAGATAGCTGAACTAGCTAGATCTATGGGTAAAACTGTTGATGAAATTAATGAAACTATAGCTTCACTTCATGAATTTAACCCTATGATGGGACATCGTGGATGTAGATTAGATGTAACATATCCTGAAATAGCCAAGATGCAAACACGAGCAGTGATTGAGGCAGCGATTGAAGTAAGTAACGAAAAAGGATTCAAGATAGTTCCTGAAATCATGATACCACTTGTTGGTGAAAGAAAGGAATTAGAGTACGTAAAAGAGATAGTTGTATCAACTGCTGAAAAAGTTATGGAAGAAAGAGGTTGCAAGCTTGAGTATAAAGTTGGTACTATGATTGAAATACCAAGGGCAGCCTTATTAGCTGATGAGATTGCCAAAGAAGCAGAATTCTTCTCATTTGGTACAAATGATTTAACACAAATGACATTTGGATTTAGTAGAGATGATGCTGGAAAATTCCTTGAAGAATACTATTCAAAAGGTATATATGAGTCTGATCCGTTTGCAAGACTTGATACAAAGGGAGTTGGTCAACTAGTTAAATTAGCTGCAGAAAAAGGTAAACAAGGTAATCCAAATTTACATTTAGGAATATGTGGAGAACATGGTGGTGATCCATCAACAATCGCTTTCTGTGAGGAAGTTGGACTTGATTATGTATCTTGCTCACCTTATAGGGTACCTATAGCAAGGTTAGCAGCAGCTCAGGCGGTTATTAATAAAAATAATAAAAGGCTCTTTGTCAAATGCTGTTGGTGACATATACCCGATGATATATTTATAATAAATGAGACTGTAATTAGTTTTGTGTAAACAATAAAGATCTATGTATCCTCTTGGATTGATGTTAAAATAAATATTAATTCAGGAGGAATTTTTTATGGCAAGAAGAAAAATGGATCCAGAACGTGAAG
>JAEZZN010000129.1 GCA_023418535.1 Bacillota bacterium
CAATTATACATTATGGAGGATTTTTTGGTGCTTGAAGCTAAAGCTTTTTTACCTCCACCTGCATAGCAGGTGGTTTATTGTTTCGTTCACTTACGTTCACTCAACTCACTAAAGTGAACAAAAAAACAGCTTAGAATCAATTTTCTAAGCTGTGTATGTATTTATGGTGCGGGTGAGAGGAGTCGAACCCCCACATCGTAAGATACTAGATCCTAAGTCTAGCGCGTCTGCCAATTCCGCCACACCCGCTGGGGTGAGTAATGGGATTCGAACCCACGAATACAGGAACCACAATCCTGGGCCTTGCCGCTTGGCGATACTCACCACATAATATTAAAAACAACTGCTTTATAACTATATCAAAAATATATGTTTAAGTCAAGTTGTTTTTTCTATTTTTAATTATTATTATTTTTTCTTACATATTTTTCAACACTATCAAGTAATATTCCAACCGCTATTTTGTTTTTTCCACCATATGGGATAATGATATCTGCATATCTTCTTGAAGGTTCTACAAATATGTCATGCATTGGCTTTACTGTTTCTCTATATTGAGTAATAACTGATTCTAAACTTCTTTCACGTTCAATAACATCTCTTTGAATTCTACGTATAATTCTTTCATCAGAGTCCGTTTCAACATAGATTTTAATATCCATCAAATCTCTTAATTCTTTATTTTCAAGAACTAAAATACCCTCAACTACTATAACAGGTTTTGGTTTTACTAGAACTACTTCATCTGAACGATTATGAATAGTGTAATCATAAACAGGTCTATATATTTCTTCACCATTTTTTAATTTCTTTATATCTGATATAAGCCTATCTGTATCATATGCATTTGGGTGATCATAATTTAATTCAACTCTTTCTTCAAATGTAAGATTATCATGTGCTTTATAATAATAATCATGTCCTAAAACTACAAGATCATTATCATATTGCTTTCTAAGCTTATTTACAATCGTTGTTTTACCTGATGCGGATCCACCACATACTCCAATTATAGTTATTTTTTCCATTATTCGCCCTTTAATAAGTTTATTTCTTCATCAGTTAATTCCCTATATTCTCCTAGTTTTAGATTTTCATCTAATGAAAGTTCGGCCATAGAAATTCTTTTTAAATAAATAACAGAATTATCTACAGCGTGAAACATTCTTTTAACTTGATGATATTTTCCTTCTTGTATAGTTACAAAAGCTTCATTATCAGTTAATATTTCAAGCTTTGCCGGTTTTGTGAGATAATTTTCTTTATCTAAGTATACTCCATTTTCGAATACTTGTATATCTTCTTTTTTTATTTCTTTTTCGACTCTTACGAAATATTTTTTATTTACTTTCTTTTTTGGAGAAAGTAATTCATGAGCCAATTTCCCATCATTTGTTAACAAAAGAAAACCTTCTGTATCTTTATCAAGTCTACCTACAGGAAATATATCTTTATTTTGATATTTTTCTTCAAGTAAGTCTATTACTGTTTTAGAATAATCTTTTGTCGCAGAAATTACACCTTGAGGTTTATTAAGCATAAGATATATATATGGTTTATATATTATTTCTTGATTTTTGTATTCAATTTTATCTTCATTTTCATTTATTTGTTGGGTCACTTTTTTTACAACTTCCCCATTAACCAAAATAAAACCCTTGCTAATATAGTCCTTAACTTCTTTTCTAGTTCCAACTCCCATATTAGCAAGGTATTTATCTATTCTCATTAGATTCCTTTCATAACTTTAGAAACTCTTTTATATGTTAAAAATGTTACCAAAGCGTTTAATGTCCCTTTTACTAAATTAAATGGTACTACAGCAAATAAAATTAAATCTAAATAAGTGTTTATATATCCAGTGTTTGGCATAGTATTTACAAATGCGTCTACTGAACCCATTCCTAAAGCTTTTGCATATAAAGGAAATATTACAAAATAATTTGATAATGTAGCTACCATAGTCATCGCTATAATACCAAATGTCAATCCAATTAAAGCTGATTTCTTAGTTTTATATTTGTTATATATGTATGATGAAATAAATACAAAGATAGAACCAACTATAAAGTTAGAAACTTCTCCTACATATGCAGTAGTAGTTCCATTCAGTATAAGATTAAGCATTATCTTAAGAAATACAGTAATTACACCCGAAACCGGACCTAATACAAATCCACTCATCAGTGTTGCAACATCTCCGAAATCAACTGTCATAAATGTTGGTGCTATTGGTATAGGAAACTTAAATAACATTAAAACCCCTGCCATAGCAGCAAATATAGCCATCTTAACCATATTGCTTATCGATAATATTCCTTCTCTTCTTGATATATTTTCCATTATTCTTCCTCCCTAATATCATTTTTAGGGCAATAAAAATGCCCCTGATACTTCGGGGCATAAAAACATTATTTAACAATACACTATATTTAAATAATATCTTCTTCCATCCAGACTCTACTGTCGGTATCGGAGTTTCACCGATTCTGCTTTCGCTCGCGGACTTTGACCGCCGGTAGGGAATCACACCCTGCCCTGAAGATACTTTAATTATACATCATATTTATTATATTTGCAAAGTTATCTATTTACCCAAACTGAAACAGATGCTGGAGATGTAAAGAAATCGCCATGTCCACTCTCGTCTATAATAATTTCAGCATCGTTGTTTCCAAGATAATCTTCATATACTTTACCTGCTTGATCTTCTCCAACATACATTCTGATAGTATTTGCTCCAGCATTTGAAAATGTAACAGCCATTCTTCCTGGATGATCATCTTCACCATAACGAACAAATCCAACTGAATTAGGATCTTGTAAATAGTCTTTTTGTTCTCCATATGCATAGTCTCTTCTTAATTCAAGTAAAGGACGAAGTTTATCCCCCATACCTTCATAAGTATTTCCGCCATCTATATTAAACAGGTCTCCAAAAAACACACATGGATAACCATCTCTCTTCAATAGTATAAATGCATATGCGCTTTGTCTAAACCATTCATCTATCCAAGATTCTAGTGATTGACCAAGCTGTGAATCATGATTGTCAACAAAGGTTACAGAATTCATTCTTCTTTGAGATTCAACTGAATTTTCAAATAATTTTGTTAAATCAAAATGTTCTCTTGATTTTGAAGCTTCATATAATTTATAGTGAAGAGTCACATCAAAAAGATCAACATTTTGAGAAGTTGAGTCAATATATTGGATAAGATTTTCTTGATTGTTTTCCCAATATTCTCCTACAAAATACATATCATTTTTTATTGAAAGTATATGATTTGTAAAATCATTTATAAAATTAGAATCAATGTGTTTTAAAGCATCATATCTAATTCCATCAATTTTTGTTTCATTTATTAGCCATTCTATCCATCTAAATAATTCTTCTCTCACATCGTTATTATAGTGATCAATATCGGCAAACATTAGATAATCATAATTTCCTTTTTCTTTAGAAACAGCTTGTTTCCAATCTCTATTTTCCCAAATTATTTTGTAAATTCCATTTTCTCCAGTTAAATTATCATAATCTACACCGCTAAAATGTTGAAAACTCCATACGAATTCGCTATACTTTCCATTTCTTCCTGGGAAAGTAAATTTTGTCCATCCTTCAATATCTTTCGCTTCAGATATTTCTTCCGTTCTATTATCTGGATTAACCTTTACAGCTTTAAATATCTCAGCTTCATCTGCACCAGCTTTATGATTTAATACTAAATCAGCATATATTCTCATCCCTTTTTTATGAGCTTCATCTATCAATTTTAAAAGCTCTTCTTTTGTACCATATTTTGTTCGAACATTTCCTTTTTGATCAAATTCTCCAAGATCCCAAAGGTCATAAATTCCATACCCTACATCATTTGTTCCGGTAGCCTTTGTAAATGGAGGCAACCAAATTGATGTAATACCTAATTCCCTAAAATAATCTAAATTTTCTCTTAAAAAATTAAAATGATTCCCATCATCTGGTAGATACCATTCAAATCCTTGTAATATAACTCCATTCATAATTACTTTTTATTCCTTTTCGTTTTATAATTTTTTAAATATATTTCATCTTCATCTACTAAATCTCTTAATTTAGCTTTGTACTCTACATGATGTCTAAGTTCATGATTAACAAGCTCTTCCAATCTATTATACATTTGTTCATCATTATAATGAGAATATCGTCTAATCAAAGATCCATAATAAATCACAATTCTCTTGATAAATCCATGCCTTTGATATTCCCCTAAAATAATTAAATCTTCATTAATTGATTCCTCATGAAATTTAATTTTTTCTTCTAAAACTACTCCTCCATTTAATCCTTCAAATAAATTTTCATCTATTGAGTCCACTATTTCATTTAACATTTCATGTATTTTATCAATTTCCAACGACATAATATCCTCCAGAAATATTATAACATATAGTAATTTGTTAGATTAGTAATTAGTAATGTTCTTTATTAAGTTTAGTATATATGATATAATCAATCATTAGATTTAGGAGATTTATATGGGAAAAACTACCTTTTTTTTAATGATAATTACATTGATTTCAAAATTAACAGGTCTTGTAAGAGAGCAAGTATTTGCATATTATTTAGGAACTGGTGATGTATATGATGCTTATAGCACCGCAAGTACTATTCCTTTTATTTTATTTGGTTCAATTTTACAAGCAATGATTGCTGGCTATATACCTATATATTCAGAAATTAAAAATGAACATGGCGAAAATCAAGCAAATAAATTCACTTCAAATTTATTAAATATAATTACCACTTTTTCAACACTTTTTATCGCTATAATAATCTTAATTTCTCCTTTATTAGTTAGTATATTTGCCCCAGGTTATATAGGCTCTAAAAGAGAACTTAGTATACAATTTACCAAGATATTTGCATTTTCATTATATCCAACTATGATTTCTTCTGTTTTCATAGGATTTTTACAAATGAAAAATAGATTTATTGTTTCTGAAACTCATGGAATAATAATGAATGGATTGCACATTGTAACAATAATACTTTCAAATTATTTTAACAACTATTATATCGTTGCTTATGGTATAGTTATAACTGAATTTTTGAAATTTATATTATTCCCAAAAGCTATAATGAGTGAAAATTACATACATATATTTAAGATGAATTTCAAAGATAAATATGTAATTAAATTAATTAAATTTTCTATACCTGTGTTGATTTCAATATCAGTAATGGACTTGCTTGTAATATCAGATCAATCCTTAGCTTCTATAATAATGCCAAATGGTGGTGTATCAGCTCTTAGATACTCTTCATTAATTTATCAAATAATTACTGGTATTATTATAACCTCAATTATTACAACAACTTACCCTACGATATCTGACTATGCAAGTAAAAAACAATATGACAAAATGAAAAAAACAATGATGGATGGTGTATCCTTAGGATATATTTTAGTAATCCCATCAATGATTGGAGTAATGATTTTAGCTGAACCTCTAGTAACAGTACTATTTCAAAGAGGTAGTTTTACAGCTGAATCTACAAAAATAACCTCCGGTCTTCTATTTTACTATATGCCTGTGGTTATTGGATTTACAATAAAACAAATATTTAACCGTGGTTTCTACGCAATGCAGAATACTACATTGCCTATAATCACAACTGTAGTTCAAGTTGTATTAAATATTATATTAAACTATGCACTATCTGCTATTTGGGGTATAAACGGTTTAGTAATTGCATCATCAATAGCTTCACTAGTGTCCAGCATATTAGCCGTATATCTTTTTAGAAAAAAATATGGACAAATTTCGTTCAAATCATTTATAAATACATTTATTAAATTATCATTTGCAAGCTTATTGATGGGAGTCGTAACATATTATTCATATTCTTATTTCTCAAATTTCAATATGTATATCGCATTATTAATATCAATTATATTATCAGTAATATTTTATGGTGTATTGATATTATTTATGAGAATTCCATCAGTTATGAAAACTACCAATAAGTTATATCATAAATTTATAAAAAAATAACATAAAAATCCCGTTATCACTTTTGATAACGGGATTTTTATTATCTTAATTTCATTCCTAAGCTTTTTTCAAATTTTTCTACCATACCAGTATTATCATCTAATTGTACGTATGTTTGGATTATATCAACACCAGGATAGTCATTCCCTTCTATTAAGACTGGGCCATTTTCTGTGATTGCAATATCCCATCCGATATATTTTATCTTTTTATATTCACTCGCTGCTTTTATAGCTAAGTCTTTTACTTCATCAAACAACGGAATCTTAACACCAATATAATCAATATTATTATAAGGATTTTTATAAATAATTTCTTCAGTTGGATTATATCTATATAGAGGTTTTGTAATATATCCATCTTCTGATAATTTAACCCAATATCCACCTTGACTAGCATTATCTACAAACTTACCATCTACAGATAATCTTAATACTGCATACATAACGTGAACTTTTCCTTCACTATCTACTACAGTACCAACTCTTATAGAATTGACTGAGTTTTTAGATAATTTATTCATTTCTTCATGTTGAACTATTGGTTCTTCTAATATAGTGTAACTATCATTTACCAAATCATTATATAAGTCATTTACTTCATATTTTGAAGCGTCTACTCTTTTAACCCCGTATCCACCTTTTTCATTTGAAGCTTTTGCAAAAAATATTGGGTGTTTTATCACGAAGATTTCAAATTCATCAAAATTGGATCCTGTTAGTTCGAGCGTTTCTCTGCCTAAAAACTTTTTATATTTTTTTATAAAAAGTGATTTTTCTTGTATATATTTTAGCTCTTCACTGTCCTTAAACTCATCATAGATTTTTGCAGTATCTCTATGACCAAAAAATGTTCTTCTAGTTTTAATATCTGTTACCCTATCAAAGTTAAAAGTATAAAAATTTAACCATGTATATCCATACTTTTTATAAGTTTTATACATATCAATGAATAAAGCTATTCTAGATCTTCCAGATCTTTTACTCATGTGATTAATGATAGGAAGAATATATTTCCAATCTGCATTTAATATTCTTTTTATCATATTTATTCCTTTTACTATTTTTTATTGTTTTTTTTATCGTAATAATGATCTAAAACTTTTTCAGTAAATTTGTTAAATGCAGGTCCATCTTCTCTTTGATTTTCCCCTACATATCCATTATATTCAATAAATACAGGTTCATAATCTTGATCAATCGCAAAATCCCAACCAATCATTCTTAAATGCGGTATTCTCTTATGATATTTTTTAATCTCTTCTATTATTTTGTCATATCCTATTATTTTTTCTTCAGTTAATTGATTTCCTTCATTGTCAACATATACTTTATTTTCTTTTACAAATGCATATGTTTTCAATACACCCTCATCATCTATAGGTCTTGACATTCCACCTTGAGAATAATTATCAATAAATGAGCCTTTACTACCTACTCTTAAAATCTTAGATAAAATTTCTACCTTATTATCTACTATTAAGGAAATAACTCTTATAGTATTTACACTTGATGAATTAAATCTAGCTAATTGATCGCTTTGTTTTATTAATTCTTGAACAATAAAATCTCCATCAGAAATTTTTTCTTCGAAACTTCTTACTGCTTCATCATAATTCTTATTAAAGTCAAGTAATTTTATTCCTTTTCCTTGTCCTGTATCTGTAGGTTTTAGCAAAACTTTTCCATATTTTTTAATTATTTCTAAAGCTTCTTCTTTTGTTATCAATTCAAAATCATCAGTTAAAAATAAACCATTACCATATTTAACAATTGTATGTGCTTTTTTAATACCTTGAACAAAATATTCTGAGAAAAACTTATTATCAAGAACATCATCATATCTACTGTCATTTAAACTATAATATATATCTGTATAATATAAATCTGCCGGAATTATATGTGGATCGAACTTTTGATTTACATATCCATAATATTGAAACCATCTTATATCAGGTTTCAATCCATATTTTTCCCAAAAAGGTAAAACATTTTTTTCATACTCTTCTCTTGAACCTAAATAAATTTCTTTATTTTTTACATTTTGTTTAATGATTCTTTGATGAACCTTTTTATAATGGTATCTTCTAAATTTAATTAAAGATTTTTCAAATTTTAAATATAATTGCTTAATCATTTTCCCTCACTATAATGTTGTTTTTTTATCTTTAAACTCTTTCACCCTTATATTAAAAGCTTCCTTCATTTCAGCATAATATTTCAATTTTGGATTTTCAACAAAATTCTTCATGAAATCTAAAGTGAAATCTGGATTCATTATTAGAAGCGGCCCAATCAAATAAGTTCCCATAAAATTCTTGTAGTGAATTCCTTCACCTACAGATTCCTTATCCATGCCATATCCTCTTATATTTTCAAAAAGATATGCTACTTCTCCATTTGTTCTATGTGCAAATGTAAATTGCGTTTTAAACCCAACCACTTCAATATCTCTGTATTTTCCATGATAAATGCAGTTTATTCTGTCCATCATCTGCTGCTTAGCATAATATGGAAAAATTCCCAAAGCATAATTCTTATTGCCATTGTCATCTTCAATATAATCATAAAAAACTTCCATAGCATTGCCGATAAATAAGAAATGTACTCCAGATTCAATTTTGCTTATAATTTCATTTTTAATTGGTAACCATTTTTTAATTATTTGTAATTGATATTTTTCAGCCATTGGCCCCATATAAACTAAATCAATATCTTCATCTATAAATCTAGGTCTTTCAGTTATATGAGTTCTAATAACTTCTGCATCATTAAATAATTTAATTATAAATTCTGCATGACCAATCTCACCAAAAAGATTTGCTATATCAGGATATAATATTTCTATTTTCATTTCTAATCCTTTGTTTTAATTTCTCTTCAATTTTAGATTTTACTTTCCCAGTAAGGTCAAGAGTATCTATATCATTTAATAAAAATATAGTATCTATATTTTCATAGTCTATGACATCTTCAATTCCATCCCAACCATCAATATCTATAATTTTAGATTTATCGATGCCTGAAAGTAGTAAAGCTACCTCTTGATCCTTATGTCTTTTTCCACATGTAATAAATTGTTTAATATTATCACCTAATAAATAATTAAAATCTAAATCATATAGCCATGCAGTATTTTCGGAATTCATATATCCTATTGAATGTTTTGAATTTCCAAATATAATTGCTATATTTCCTTCTTGTTTCCTTATATAATCAAATGTTCTTGAAGCAGATATTGGATTTATCGCTTTTGCCATCATATAAACAAATCTCTTATCACCAATAATCTGGTCATTATATCTTGATTTTACAACTTCTACCCCGTGAAAATCTTTTTCAAGTTCTTCCATTGAAAATCCAACTTCACTCAAAGCAACAATTGCACTTAAAAAATTATACAAATCAACTATATTGCTACTTTGTAATTTAAATGAATATGTTTTGTTTCCATGTGTTACTTCTGCAGTTTTATCGATTAAATCAGCTTTATGTATTATATAATCAGCTTTTGGACTTTCAAACCCACAGTTTTCACAGTGATATCTACCTATATGATTATATCTAATAAATTCTGGAACAAGTCTATGATTACATAAAGGACAATTCTCTATATCTTTTATCCTTGAATCTCGTATTTCTTTTTCTCCTAATAGTAAATCTATTGAATAGAATCTTCTATCACTATTAGGTTTTAATCTAGAGCTTATTAAATCATCTGAATTTAATATTAATTTTGTAGAATCAGGAGTTGCATCATCAATGATGTCAAATATATATTCAGCATGTGCATTTCTCTTCGAAGAATCTCTAAAAAGATTTGTTACAACCAATATATCTGGAGTAAAATCCTTATAGATTCTATATGATGATCTTTCATCGATTTCAATAATGCCAAATTCTCTATCTACATTACCTTTGAGATTACAAAAACTTATAAATGACGCTATTACACCATGGACCGTATTAGACCCATAATTATTATGCATATAGCTAATATTTTTTGACTTTAAAAAGTCAGAAATCATATTAGCAGTTGTAGTCTTTCCATTTGTCCCAGTAATAGCTATAGTTTTATTAGGCATGCCAGTTCGACTTAAAATATCTGGGCAAAATCTATAAGCAAGCACTCCTGGAAGATGAGTTGCTTTTCTACCTAATAATTTCATAATTTTAGTTGTTAATTTTACTAACCATAAAGTTAAATAAAATTTAAATCCTTTTTTCATAATTACCTACCAAAATAGTTGTAAAACAATTATATAACAATGAGTTTTCTAATTCAATTTATCTCTCATCTTCATAAAAGTCAATTTCCTCACCATAATAATTCTGTAATTCTTTATCCTCTCCATTCATTTCATGGAAAAGTCTAGAGGTTAAGTATTTTGCTGAATTATAACCTAATTTCTTTTGTCTTAGATTTCTAACTGCAACTTCTATTATCATAGCAATATTTCTTCCCGGCTTAACTGGAACTGTAATTTTAGGTACTTCTATTCCCAATATCATTTCAGTTTCATCTTCTAAACCTAATCTGTCATATTCCTTATTCTCATTCCAATTTTCAAGTTCAATGATTAAATCAATTCCTGTATCAAGTTTTACTGAACCTATACCATAGAGTCTTCTAATATCTAAAATCCCTATTCCTCGAATCTCCATAAAATGTCTAATGTTTGCAGCAGAAGTTCCTATCAATTCATCTACTATTCTTCTTATTTCAACTACATCATCAGCAACAAGTCTATGACCTCTAATAACCAAATCTAATGCTGTTTCTGATTTTCCAACTGAAGATTGTCCTTTAATCAAAACTCCAGACCCATACATTTCCATTAAACCCGCATGCATAGTAATTTCTTCAGCTAAATGCTTTTCCAATGACATAGAAAGTTTAGACGAAAGTAAAGTAGTTGGGTCAGTTGAAATAAGTACTGTTTTATCATAATAATTTGCTAAATCTAATATATCCTGTGTCACTTCTCTATCATAAGAGAAAATTAAACATGGAATCTCCTCTGATAAAATCCCTCTAAATCTTTCATATCTCAATTCTTCGGTTAATTGCATGTAATAATTATATTCTACATTTCCTATTATTTGAATTCTTTTATTCGGAAATGATTTCATATATCCTGTTAATTGAAGTCCTGGACGATTTATATTTGTATCTGATAGGATGATTTCGTCGTAATCACTAGATTTTTCAATAATTTTAAGATTTAATTCTTCAACAATTTCTGATAATTTTACATTTTTAGCCATTTTTTTCTCCAAAATATTCTATTATGTTATCAGCAACACTTTCTGTTATATTAGAAACTTGCAAAAGTTCTTCTTTTGAAGCCTCTTTTATTTTTGTAATTGAACCAAAATATAGTAAAAGTTCTCTAATTCTTTTTTCTCCAAGTCCTTTAATATTTGATAATTCAGATTCAAACATATTTTTTCTTCTTACTGTATTATGATAATTAATAGAGAATCTATGCACTTCTTCTTGTATATCATAAAGAAATCTATATATCGCTGAGTCTCTATCAATATCTATTTCTTTATTATCAAGTATTATTCCTCTTGTTCTGTGTTTATCATCTTTTACAAGACCTATAGTTTTTATATTTAGTTTGAATTCTTTAAGAACTTCTTTAGCAATATTTACTTGACCTTTTCCACCATCTATAATAATTAAATCTGGCTTTTCAGAAAAAGATCCTGTTGTCTTATCATCTAAAAGACGTTTTACTCTTCTAGTCAATACCTCTTTCATTGAGGCATAGTCATCAGGTCCTTCAACTGATTTAATTTTAAATTTTCTATAATCTTTTCTTTCTTTTTTACCTTGGATATATACGACCATTGATCCAACAGAATCTACACCAGAAATATTAGAAATATCATATGCTTCAATTCTATTTATCGGGTGAATATTTAAAGTATCTTCAAGTTTCTTAAGTCCCAGATTTTTATTTCTTTCTCTATAATCTAATTTTTGTAAAAATTCATCAATCATTTTAGAAGCATTTTGAGTAGCAAAATCTAAATAATCTTTTTTGACCCCTCTTTTTGGAACCTTAATCCTTACTTTTTTACCTTTTTGATCAGATAATATCTTCTCTAAAATTTCCTTTTCTTCAGGCTCCTCAATCATTAATATTTCACTTGGAATATATGTCATATCAAAATAATATTGTTTTAGATATGATGATAATATTTGAGAATTTTCTTCATTAAATTCATCTTCTATAATAAAATGTTCCCTATCTACAATTTTCCCCGATCTCATAAAAAATACTTGAATTGCTGCATAATTTCTTTTTTTCGCAATAGATATTATATCGAGATTGTACCCTGTAGTTGAAGTAACATTTTGACGTTCCATTAGACTATCTACCGCTTGTATATACTCCTTATATTCTTGTGCTCTTTCGAATTCTAATTTTTTTGAGTATTCAAACATTTTTTCTTCTAATATATCAGTTAATATTTTAGAATCACCTTTTAGAAATCTACGAACTTTGTCTATATTTTCAAGATATCTCTCTCTGTCATTAAAATCATGTGTAGGGTCTTCATATTTGTATAAATAATGCTTCAATGATGGTCTTTTATTTTTACCATATCTTTGAATAGCATCATTCAATCTTATCCTGAATATATTTTGTAATAATTTTAAAACTTTATTTACAGAAAAAGCATCTGGATATGGTCCATAGTATTCGTTTCCATCCTTTTTAGCAAATCTTGAAATCATAAGTCTTGGAAACTCTTCCTTCGTAATCATTATATATGGATATTGTTTATCATCTCTAAGCAAAATATTGTAGTGAGGTCTATGTTCTTTTATAAAATTTGACTCCAGAACTAGTGACTCCGCTTCAGTTTCAACAATTATATAATCAAAATGGTCAATTTTTTCGACCATTTTAATTACTTTTTGAGATTTACTACTATCATTAAAATATGATCTTACTCTATTTTTAAGATTTTTGGCCTTTCCCACGTATATAATATTGTCATCTTTATCTTTCATCAGATATACGCCTGGTGATTCAGGTAATCTTGAAAGTTCATATTTAAAATCTTTCATAAATTCTATTAAATCTCTTTAGTAATTTTTTCTAGATATTCTAAATCGTATCCATCTAAATCTTTTGAAAGTCTTTCATAAGATTCTTTATTATAAGCATTAATCCAGTCTTTTTCCCATTTTTCAAGCATAAATAATTTTACTGGTCTTGTATCTATTGGTAAATATAATAAAGTTTCAAGTTCTAAGAAGTCTTTTTCTTCTGATTTTTTAACATATACTATATTTTCAATTCTAATACCATGACTACCTTCAATATATAGTCCTGGTTCAATAGAAAATACCATTCCTTCTTGAAGTGGTAATCCTCCATCTTTTCTTGATATTGACATTGGTCCTTCATGAACCCCTAATAAGAATCCTACCCCGTGACCTGTACCATGATTAAAATCTTTACCTTCTCTGTATAGAGGATTTCTTACAATCGCATCAATAAATGCTCCTGTATTACCTTTTTTGAATTTAGCAGTCATACCAGCTATATGAGCCTTTAGCGTCAATGTATAGTCTGTTTTCTCTTCATCTGTAAGTTCCCCTAAAGCCACAGTTCTTGTAATATCTGTAGTTCCTTCTAAAAATTGTGCTCCACTATCTACTAAATATAAACCTTTTGGTTTCAATGTAGCAGGAATCACTTTTTCTGGATCATAATGTGGCATAGCTGCATTTGGACCATAAGCTGAAATTGTTTGGAAAGAAACTTCTATAAAATTGTCTTGTTGTTGTCTATATTCTAATAATTTTTTCGCAGCAAATACTTCATCAATATTTCCTGATTTTACTCCTGTTTCAACCCAATTGAAAAACTTAGTTAAAGCAATTGCATCCTTGTGAAATGCTTTCTTTTCATTTTCAATTTCATTTTCATTTTTTAAAGCCTTCATTAAAGTTGTAAGATTATGTCCTCTTTTAATCTTTACATTTTTATTAAGGTTTTGATAAACCAATACATTTGTTCTTCTTGGATCTAAATAAACAGTATTTGTTCCTTTAATATTTTTCATATAGTCAAAAATAGCATCATATGTATATACATCTATATTGTTTTCTTTTAGATATTCTTTAACTTCTATATCTAATTTATTTTCATCTATAAATAATACTGCTGTATCTAAACCTATAACTGCATATGAGAAAAATACTGGTGTTGCATATATATCATCAGCTCTTAAATTAGTTAGATATGCTATATCTTCTAAAGCTCCTATAAATGTATATTCTACATCTCTGGATTTCATCATTTCTCTTAATATATTTAGTTTGTCTTTAGTTGATTGTCCTGTATATTTTTCATCAAATATCCAAGTTTCAGATTTAGGTAATTCTGGTCTATCTTCCCAAATTTCTGAAATAAAGTCTACATCTGTGATTAACAATCTTGTGTTAAGTTTTTTAGAAATTGCATCATATAATTCAAGAGATAATACTTTACCATCAATAGCTACTTTCCCAAATTCATGAACTTCTTCTACTAAAAAATCTTGAAAGTCAATGTCTTCAAACATACGATATAATTTAAATGGAGAATTTTTTAATTCTTGTTCTGCCTGTACAAAATATCTACCATCTGTCCAAAGTCCAGCTTTATCTTTTGTAACTACAGCAATACCTGCTGATCCTGTAAAACCTGAGATATATTCTCTTGTCTTATAATAATCTGCTAAATATTCAGACATATGCGGATCAGATGTAGGTATTATATACGCATCTATACTTCTTTCTTCCATCAATTCTCTTAACTTATCAACTCTATCATATAAATTCATAATTACTCCTTTACTACACCGTATTTTACCAATGTTTTATAAATTCCTTCATCTTCATTAGATGATGTTATATCAAACGCTATTTCTTTAAGTGGTTGCATAGCATTTCCCATTGCAATACCATATTTTGCAAACTCAATCATATGGTAGTCATTTAAACTATCTCCAAAGGTCATTAAATGATTTGGGTCTATATCTAAACTCTCAAGAGCATGACCTTTACTAACTGTGTTTTTTGAAAACTCCATAACTGTAGGTATTGTAATCATTACATGTGCTATTGGTTCTAATTTTTTATTGATTTCTGGTAGACTATCCCACATATATTCTGGTAATCCCAAAGCCATCATCTTAACAATAGGCTTTTTAATTGAATCACTTAAATTTTCATGCTCTTTAACATCAAAATTTCCACCTCTAGCTTTTACATCTTCAAGGTGTACAATATTAGAATATCCCCCATGTTTCTCAATAAATTTATCATAATTTCCCATATGAATAAAACCATCTGATCTATAAAAAGGGAAAATTTTAAAATCTTTAATTCTTTTTAATATCTCTTGAGCTTCTTCTACTTCCATATAATCAGTGTGGATAATCTCATCTTTTGTTGGATCATAAACTATAGCACCATTACCAGATATAACTAAACCTTCATACTCTTTAAGTTTAAGCTCTGGTATATACTTCTTAACAGCGTTTAATTCTCTTCCAGTTGCTATAATTAACTTTACTCCTTTTTCTTGTAATTCTATTAATGCATTTTTTGTTTTAGGCATAATTTCAAGATTTTCATCTAACAAAGTACCATCCATATCTACGGCTACATATTTAATTTGATTTAAATTATTCATATTACCTCCCTTTTAGAAAATTAAACTATATTATTAATTATACTATAAAAGGCACATAAGCTACATTTATTATACTACTTATTGAGAAAAAATATTAATATAACTATATTGTAATTTTATTTAATAGAAAAAATGATATTATATTAATTGATATAATAAATTTAAAGCTTATATAAGGAATATAAATGAATAAATTAAAAAACTTTTTTAAGACAAACAAAAACTTAATAAGAGCTATATTAATATTTTTTATAATAATAATTACAATTATAATTATTAGAAAAGAAATTAAATCTATCGATATAAGTCAAATTAAAATCCTAATGAATACTACTAGCAGTTTACAAAAAATTTTATTTGTAGTTTTAGGTGTTCTATCTTTCTCTTTTGCTACAATATATGACTATATATTAGCAAAATATTATGATATGAAAATTCCTATGAAAGAAGTATTTAAGATTGGTTTTATTTCTCAATCCTTCAATAACTTTATAGGATTAGGTGGTCTTGCAGGTGTTACAACAAGAGAACTTCTATACGATAAATATAAGCTTGATAGAAAAATTGCTAATAGAATTATATTTATCGTTTTATTTTCAGATATAATAGGACTTTTTACACTTTCTCTACCTGCTTCAATTGAGTTATATACAAGAAAATATTATTTTATAGGCTCAATACTTTTAATGCTTTTTGTAGCGGTTATTGGATTTATTTTTATAGATATTTTACCTATAAAGAAATATTTAAAAGATGAAAATTCAATATTTATTAGAGAACAAAGAAAATTAAGAGTATATCTTACCTTGCAATCTTCATTTGAATGGTTGATGGCTGCAATGTTTTTTGCATACACTATCATATATTATCAACCAGAAATAAACTTATTGGAAGCAAGTGCTGTCTATGTAATTTCTACAATTATCGCTTTCTTTTCAATGATACCGGGAGGACTTGGATCATTTGAAGCAAGTGCAATTTTTGTATTTGGCCTTATGGGATATAAAACTCCAAATATATTTTTATCACTACTTGTTTGTAGAATTTGTTACACCATTGTTCCATGGCTAATCGGTGTGATTTTGGTATTGTTTAATTCTAAAAGTGAAATAGATGAGAATGAATATGTAAAAAAAGCAAATACTACATCTTTTTATATTTCATACGTTATATTAGCATGTGGAGCATTGCTTGTGTTTTCAGCTCTTTTACCAACTGTATTTTTAAAGTTTAAGTTTTTCCAAAAGCACTTACCAAATATATTTACAATAGTTAATTTCAATATTACTCTATTTATCGGCCTTTGTTTAATAGCTTTATCAACAGGGATACAAAATAGAGTTAAACTAGCCTATAGAATGAGCTTAATTTTACTTTCTGCAATATTTATACTTTATATGACAATTAGTAAAAACTATTACAGCGCATTTATTGCTCTAGTTATTATGATATTACTATTCACAAATAGACAGTATTTCACAGGTTATGCACAAAAACTATCCATTTATAAAACTTTAATAGCTTTTATAATATTAAACTTATTAAACATCATATATATGACAATATATAATATAAGACATCATGTAGACGTTATAAATGGATTTGAAAAATATTCTTTAGAGTTTATGCATGATCATTTTTCAGAAATACTTTTAATACCATTTTTACTTACTGCAATTTATGCAATATTTCTAAGCATTGAAAGAAAACATATTTCCTTCGAAGGTGTTTCAGAAAAAGAAAAAGAAGACTTTGAAAAATTCTTTGAAGATAATTCATATGAATCCAATACTCATCTATTTTATATGCATGATAAAAATATATTTCTTAATAGTAAAAAGACAGTGTTATTCTTATATAGACCTTTTAAAGGAACTTTGTTTGTTTTAGGAAATCCATGTGGAAAAAAAGAAGATTTTGAAGATGCTATTGAAGAACTAATCATATTTGCTCAAAAAAATAAAATGGATGTCTTCTTTAGTGGTATAAAAGGAAATGTTATCGAAGATTTTGTAAGTCAAGGATTTGAGCTTATGAAAATTGGAGAAGATGCTGTCGTAAATCTAGATAATTTTTCACTTGCAGGGAAAAAGTACAAAATAATGAGAAGATCTCTAAACTATATGGATACAGTTAATTATAAATTTGAAGTAATATATCCTCCATTTAATAAAGAGACCATGGATCAACTAAAATCAGTTTCTGATGAATGGCTTGGAAAAAGAAAAGAAATGCAATTTTCAATAGGAGCGTTTAAAGAAGATTATATTCAAAAAGCTCCAGTATTTATTATAAAACAAGATAGAGAAATTTTAGCTTTCGCAAATATGAATCCTGTTAAAAACACTAAAAAAATTTCTATAGATTTAATGCGTCATAAAAATAATGTTTTTTCGGGAATTATGGATATGATGTTTATTTCTATAATTAATTGGGCAAAAGAAAATGACTATAAATACTTTGATTTAGGACTTTCTCCTTTATCTAATGTTGGTGATTCAATGTTTGCTTCAAAAAAAGAAAAAACTGCAAAACTTGCTTATAAATACGCCAATAAAATATATGGATTCCAAGGACTTAAAAAATTCAAAAATAAATATAATCCAGAGTGGAATTCAATATTTATAGCCAGTCAAAACAATATTAAATTATTAGACAATCTCATTAAATTACTTAATATGAACTATAAAAATTCTAATGAATCTTAAATTATTATAATTTCAAGTTTTAATGTATAATATAATGGTGTGTAAATATTTATTAAAAAATATATTAAATTTAATTTAATATATTATGAATAAGGAGTTTAGAATGAAGTTAGGAATTGTAGGATTACCAAATGTAGGTAAATCAACCCTTTTCAATGCCATTACAAAAGCTGGCGCTGAATCAGCAAATTATCCATTTACAACAATAGAACCAAATATAGGTGTTGTAAATGTTCCAGATGAAAGATTAAATATTCTTAGTGAATTAAATAATTCAAAAAAGATTGTTCCAGCATATATTGAATTTTATGATATTGCAGGTCTTGTAAGAGGAGCAAGCAAAGGTGAAGGCCTTGGAAATAAATTTCTTGCAAATATTAGAGAATCTGAAGCAATAATTGAAGTTTTAAGAGCTTTTGAAGACGAAAATGTAACCCATGTAGATGGTGGAGTAAACCCTATTAGAGATATAGAAACTATAAATCTTGAATTAATATTCTCTGATATGGGTATGATAGAAGGAATTATGAATAGACTTCAAAAACAAGCTAAATCAGATAAAGAAAAAGCTGTTGAACTTGAACTTCTACAAAGAATATACAAAACTCTTGAAACTGGTAAATCTGCTAGAGTTTTAGATTTAACAGATGATGAAAAGAAAATAATGAAATCTTATCCACTACTATCTTCAAAACCAATTATATATGTTGCGAATGTTTCAGAAGATGAGGTTCATGATGATGGCGCTTCTAATAAATGGGTTCAAGAAATAAGAGAATTTGCTAAAACTGAAGATGCAAAAGTTGTAGTAATTTCCGCAAAAATAGAATCTGAAATATCTACTCTTGAATCTGAAGAAGAGAAGAAAGAATATCTTGAAATGATTGGACTTGATAAACCAGGTCTTGAAAAATTAATTGTGGCTTCATACGATTTATTAGGGCTTATTTCATTTATCACTGCTGGAGAAATAGAAACAAGAGCATGGACTATAAAAAAAGGAACAAAAGCAGTAGATGCTGCCGGAAAAATACACTCCGATATTTCTAGAGGTTTTATACGTGCTGAAATCATATCTTTTGATGAATTAATGCAATATGATGGATCTATGACAAAAGCAAAAGAAGCTGGAAAAGTAAGACTTGAAGGTAAAGAATATATAATGCAAGATGGTGATATAACACACTTTAGACATAATGTATAGGAGGGTAAATGGATTCTTATAATGAAAATTTAGAAAACAATAATATCGAAGAAAATTCTCTGATATATGAATACGAAAGAAAAAAAGATTATAATAAAGTCTCAAAATCTGCATTCCTTTTTTTACTATATACTCTAATATTTGGTATAGTATTTTCATTTATTAATGATGCAGGTGTATTAAATTTACTTGTTATTTCTTTTTCTCTTATATCAATATACTTCTATATTGGTAAAGGGAAAAAAGAAGCTATGATTGTAACGCACAAAAAAATGAGTTTTATTGATCTTATATTTTTCCTAGGATTAATGTATGGTCTAAATCTTATTTTTTCCTATATTGCTATTTTTCTCGTAGATATAGTAGGACTACCATCCATAGATGTAACAAAAGAAATTTCATTATCTGCTAATATTTTATTATTATTTTATGCAAGTTTTTTTGGTCCTATATTTGAAGAAATTCAATATAGAGGATTTTATCTAAATCATGTGCGTAAATATGGGATTCAGTCCGCTGTTATAATTTCAACTATACTATTTTGTTTTGCTCATATGAATATTATACAAAGTATAGGGACATTGGGTATTGGATTGGTGCTTTCTTATGTTGCATATGTATATTCATTTAAGATGGCAGTTTTAATACACATTATAAATAATATAATAGCTTTTGTCTCAACTTATCAAACTTCTATAGTAGAAAATTCAAAAGTTGAAATGTTTGCAGGTTTATTAATATTATCTCTTATAGTATTTGCAATAATTAGATTAATATTTAGTAAAAAATATAAAGAAATTTTTGAAAACCTTAAATATAAAGGCAAAGAAAAAGAAAACCTTAATGCTTTATTAAAAAATGGATGGTTTATAGCATATTTTATAGTAGCTTTATTACTATCCATATCCTCAGGTTTTATACATTTTAATTAAAAAACGGTAAACTTGATGTTCAACCCAAAAAGTTGACTTTATACCAGAGACATTTAGAAATATTTGTCTCTGGTTTTTTAGTCCTAATATTTCTCCTAGGATAATTTCAATCAAGCTGCCTTTTATTTTATTTAATCAACAAAAAAATCGGAGCGAACTCCGATTTTTTCCATTCTATTTTAGAAAAGCTTTGTAAACATATGCTCTTTGGCGTTTATATTGGTTTTCTACCCAGTTTGGATTACTTACAGATACCTTACCTGTTAACTTAACACCTTTTCTGTATGCTCCTAATACTTTGCCATTTGGTGTTTGTCTTACATTTACTGTAGCTGTTACTGTTCCACTTACTGAAACTGAATCTACTATTAGTCTTCTATATACATATCCATCTCTGTTTTGGTATCTTATTCTTACCCAGTTTGGATTTGTTATATTTAGTGTTCCTTCTACATATTCAGCTTTTTGAAGTGTTCCAATTAAAGTTCCATTTGGTGTCATTCTTACATTTGTTGTACCTGACATTAGACCTCTTACTTTTATAGTGTCTACTACTAATGGTCTATAGATATATCCTTTATCTGTCTTAATCCAGTTTGGATTATCTATTGATACAACACCTTTTACTACTTCTTCACGTTTTGCTACAGCTGTTATTTGTCCATTTGGAGTTTTTCTTAGATTTGAATCTCCACTTGCGAATCCTTTTACTTCAATTGTATCTGAAAGAAGTGGTTTGTATACATATGCTTCTTGTCCATTGTAATTGAATTTAACCCAATCTGAACCTTCTTCGTATTCACCTTCTACTATATCTTCACGTTCAAGTGTTCCTATTACTGGACCATTTGGACTTGTTCTTACATTTGTTGTTCCAGTTATATATCCTTTTGCTTCGTGAAGTTTTGGTTCTTCTGGTTGTTCTGGTTCTTTCACTTTTGAATTTATCAAAGCATCAACTAATTCTGCAAATGCTTCATTTACTTCTCCTTGAGTTAAATCTTCTTTTGCTATAGTTTCTTTTGCTTTTTCTATTGCATTTTCAAGATTTTCTCTTGATTCATCTTCTAAATCTTCTTCAAGTCTTGTATTTGCTTTTTCTACAAGTGAGCTCAATGCTGTAGTGTCTACTACTTGTTTTTCTTCTTCTTTTAATTTAACTGAAGCAAATGCGTCAACAAGTTTAAGTATTTCATCATCAACGTTTTCTTGAGTTAAATCTTCTGATTTTAATAATTCAGTAGCTGCTTTAATAGCATTTTCTAAATTAGCTTTTGATTCGTCTGTTAATTTATCAGAATTTTCTTCTAATTTCTTATTTAACTTATCAATCAATGCTTCTATTACAGATGTATCTATTTCTTCTTTTTCTTCTTTTAGTTCAAGATTCTTATATGCTTCTTTTAATTTTGCTACAGCTTCATTTACTTCTTCTTGAGTTGCATCTTCTTTTTCTAAAACTTTGTTTGCTTTTTCAATTTCAGATTCTAAAGATTTAACAGATTCTTCTGTAAATTTATCCTTAACATCTTCCATTAATGAAGGTATTAATTCTAATGTTTTTTGAAGCTCTTCTTTATTAACTTTTGATTGTTCTGGTTCTTTTTCTACAAGATTTTCAAAAGCTTCTTTTAATTTTGCTACAGCTTCATCTACTTGATCTTGTTTTATTGATTCATCATTGTAAGCATCTTTAGCTTCTTTTAATTTTTCTTTTAGATTTGCTATTGATTCTTCTGTCATTTTTTCTTCTACTTCTTCTAAAGCAGCTTCTACAGTTTCAATTGCAAACGCTAATTGTTCTTTATTTACTTCATCTTCTTTGATATTAAAGTGTTTTGGATTGTTTTCTGCAAAAACTTTTATCCACTCATTTAATTTTTCAAATTCATAATTTTCACTTGGATCATCTGCCCAGAAAGCAATCATAGAACCTATTGTATCAACTTTTGTTCCAACATTTACATCAAAACCTTTTGTTCCTGATTTCATATTGTTCAATGCAGATTGTCTATTATATCCGCCTGAATTTTCTCTACCAAGAACATAGTACCAGGAATCGTTTACGTTTAATATATCATGTCCTTTTTCAACAAAAGTAGTTGTTGGTGCAACATTGAATCCCCACCATCCTGCAGTCCAATATGCAATTATTAATTGTTTGTTGAATTCTTTATCTTCAGCACCTCTATAATAGAAACCATCATTAAATGCTAAAGGTCTCATCTTCGCTTTAACAATTCTTTCTGATAATTCATTTGCATAATCTACAAATAAATCATACTGACCATTTTGAACTAGATTTGCCCAGCCTGGATTTCCAAACGCATCATTTGCATATTCATCAGCTCCGAAGTTAAATACTTTCATTCCTTTATTTGAGAAATAGTTAATATATAGTTGAATTAATTCTGTTGTAAATTCTACAACTTTTGGTTTTTGTAAATCCATTGTTGTAACAGATTTTTTTGCACCATTGTAATAATGTGGTCTTTCAAAACCTAAATGTACCATAGCTTCTAATATAGCATCCATATGTCCAGGTGAATTTAATCCTGGTATTATCGTAATACCTTTAGAATTTGCATACTCTATTATTTCATCCATTTCCGCTTCTGTTAAAGCCTTATTAGCATCTACTGTTAAATTCTTAGAAGCAGCGTATATTCCATTTCCTTTTAAGATACCTTCTTTAACATTATCTGATTTATAAGTAGCTTCTTTTGTATTTACTGTCATATCATCTAGTAAAAATCTAAATCCATCATTACCAAATAATAGATGTAAATAGTTATAGTCATTCTTATGAAGTGAATCTATAATTTGTTTTATATCTTTTACTGAGAAGTATTTTCTACCAGCATCTAAAGAAACAATTTTTGCTTTTTCATCACCAAATGGATTTGGAAGTACTTCATCCTCTGGTTCTTCTACTGAATTATCACTCTTAACATATGATAATGCTAATATATTTGATTCTTCTTTACCTTTTTCTTGTGTACGATAGAATACACTTCCTTTATCACCTTCTAACTTAACATCTGTGAATACTGCGTATCCATTTTCATCAAATACTTTTTCAGCTATTAAATCTGTAGCTTTTGAATCTCTATATACTCTTATTGTAAAATCAGACATTTTTTGTCTATAAAATCTTGATAATTTTTCTTTATTGAATTTTATAGCATATAAGTCATCTTTTTGATGTACAATTTCTGCAGATGTCATAGGAATATTATCAGATTCTGTATCTAATTCTTCATACATCTTCCAATTGTATATTCTTAAACCACCCCAAGGTGTTCCATTATCTACTTTTGTTACATTTAATCTCCATTTTTTAGCTGTTATAGGTTCAGGTAATATCCTGTCATCAACGTGATAAATATTTCCTACTATATCTTCAGCTGTTTTCCAACTTTGTGAATCTTCATCCCAATAATCTAAACTATAATTGGCAGCATTCATCGCTCCATCATTATATGATTCACCAGCATGACCTGCATGTTCAATTACCCATCTTTTAACAGTTCTAGGTTTATCAAATTCTATTACTGTATTATCAGGTCCTGGATTCCACCACTTATCAGTTAAGTCTACTAATGTATCATTAATAATTTTCGCTTTAGATTCATTATCAGTACTTATTAATTTCGCTTCTGGTGTTATATTTCTATGTTTATCTTTTGCAAGTGTAGTATCAGATGCTGCAAATCTCCAATCAAATTCTGTAGTAGAAGCTTCTGAGTATTTTCCATTTTCAGCAACTGCATAAACTTTTAATTTTTGAACAGTTTCTTCTGAATCTATAGATCTTGTTAGTTTTGGTAAATAAATATTATTATTTGATGATGAGAATAACCATTCTTCACCATTTTCTGTTTCTTTATAAACATCATATCTATATGCACCTTCAACTTTGTCAAATGATACTATAGCTTCAGCTTCAGTTCCTGTATGAACCGCTTGTTCATCAACTTTAAAGTTTTGTGGAGCATTTAATTTATCATCACTATTCCCTATTACTAATTCACCAAGATTTAATTTATAATCTTTATTTCCAGAAGTATTTTCTATTTTTAGTCCAATACTATATATTGTTTTTCCAGCAAATTGAGATAAATCTAATCTAACTGTTTCCCATTTGCCTTCTTCTGAAGGAGTTAATCTAAGTTCTCTAACAGCTGAAGGATCATAATTTTCATCTAAATTAACTGTCAAGTTTAAGCTTGCGCCTTCTCCGCCTTTATATGTTATATCTAAGAATGTATCATTTTGAGGTTTGAATTTTGTTGCATAAAGATTTACTTCATGATATGACCATTCATCAATCTTTCCATATAATTTAACTGAAGAACCACCATTATAAGCATCTTCAAAGTCATAGTAAGCATTTAATGGTTGTCCTTTGTCTGTATTTGTCCACCATGTCCATGTTGGTAATACGTCTTGAACTGATCTTGAGTTCCAATCTTGCGTTACAACTTTATTACCGTCTTTAAACCAATGTCTACCATGTCCAGTATTGAATGATGTATAGAAATTAGGTTCTAATATTGGTGTTGTATCTACAACATATCTTGCCATACCATTGTATACATTTGGAGCGTCATTAATCTTTGCAGGATTTCTATTTTCTCCTGTCCAGAATTTATTTATAGCGTCATGTAAGCCTTCTTCTGTTTTAGCTTCACCATTAATAGTATCTGGTATGAATAAACCAACTGATACTTTTAATTTATTATCATCTCCTAATAATGCTGGTCTATTACCTTTTTTTGTATAAGTTATATCCTGTTGTAATTCAAATCCAGCATAAAAATCAAATGGTGATCTATCAATTGATTCCATATGTTTTTTCGAACTATTTATTTTATTAGTGTTCCAGTTAAAGTTAGCAAAGAATTGGTCTACAGCGATTCTTCCATCTTCTGTTTTCTTCATCCATATATCATTTGCACTATTTATAGCATCATAGTGTGCTCTATATCCATTGTTAGTCATTGCATCATAAAATGAAATTATTAATGGTTGACCAATACTTTCACCATGCGCTTTCATTTCAAGTATAAAATCTTTTAATTCTTGTGATTTTCCGCCTGTTGCATATCCTGTAGTTTCTTGGTTGAAGAAATAACCATCAAAACCATAGTGTTTTGCAATTTCAGCTAATTTTCTAGCAGCTGGATATTTTCCATCACTATCTTTTTCTAAAAACTTAGCGAATATTTTATTATCTGATGAAGAACCAGACCAATTAAAGAATAATGTACCTAATATTGGAACACCATTTTTATGAGCAGCATCTATTACGTCAGGTGTAGGTACAGCTCCATCCCAAAATACTTGTGTTCCTACATATTGCCACATATCAAATGTGTTTACATTAAATTCATAATCACCTACTGATGAATATTTGGAGTAATTGTTACCTAGCAAGTATGCTAATGATAAAATTTCACCTTCACTACTTGCATATTCATTAATTGGTGACCCCTTAACTCTTTCCTTTAGAGGAACTGAACCTCTATTAAGTTTATCATTTGGTAATTTTTCAGGATCCCATTCTGGAATACTATCTAAATTTAACCTTAATCCTCTTGGTTTTAAAGAAGCTTTCTTTTGCACAACAGGGTCGATGCTTGATGTTTTTTCAGTAGCATTTTCTTGTGCAAATACATAAGTTATAGGGTTTAACGCTATTGTCGCACCTAAAACAAATGCCAAAGCTTTTTTTAGAAACTTTTTCTTACTGTCTGATTTAAAAATCATATATACCTCCTCAATATGAATATGTTTCCTCCCAAACTCATTATATTTCAAACAATTTAGAAACCATAATCTAATTCATCTATCATGTAAAAATATTATGAAAATGTTTTCTTGTGAAAACGGTTATCCGTACTTATTTTCACAATGATGAACATTTAGATTTTTTTTCCTTTTATTAATTTATAGTTTTCGGGAAGAATAAATGTTAAAATTTATTAATATTTGTTCTTGTTTTCGTATTGAAAATAATCTAAATATAGAATTTTATATAATAAAAAGGGCCAAATATATATTTGGCTCTTTCAATTTGATATTTTAATAAAGTTTAAAAAACTATATTTTGTATCATTATATTAAACTATTTTACTATGATCTAAATTATCTAAATATTCTTCTAATTTTGGAACAATAAATTTGAATGTTTCTTCTTCAAATGGCACTTTTAGCCCTACTTTTTCAATAGTTTCCTTTGTCCCATATTTTCCACCCATTTTACATAATTCAACATATTTGTTCCATGCTTCTTCATGATTTTCAAGATCAAGCACGAAGAATTGAAAAGCATTCAATTGAGCTATTGTATAGTCCAAGTAATAGAATGGTGATTGATATACATGCATTTGTCTTTGCCATCTTCCACCTTCTTCTTGATATTTATCATCTGCATAATCTATATGTGGTGAATATTTCTTTTCAATTTCTCTAAATTTTTTATTTCTTTCTTTTGGTGAAGCTTCTGGATTATCATATACCCATTCTTGGAATTCATCAATTGAAGCACCATATGGTAAAAACTGTAAAGAATCTACTACATGATCATAATAATATTTTTCAGTATCTTCTTTAAAGAATGATTCCATCCATGGATGTGTAAAATATTCCATTGACATGGAATGTGTTTCCATAATTTCCATGCAAGCATCTTTTAATTCTCCTGGATATACATCTCTTACTAAATAACCTTGGAATGCATGACCAGCTTCATGCGTTAATACATCAGCATCATGACTAGTTCCATTAAAGTTTGCAAAAATAAATGGAAGTCTAGCTGTAGGAATATATGTCATGTATCCACCAGGTGCTTTTCCATCTTTAGATGCTAAGTCCATCATTTGACTTTTAATCATTTCATTGAAAAATTGTTCTGTTTCTGGAGATAATTCCTTATACATTAATTGTGCTGCTTTAACAAGATTTTCTTCATTTCCTTTTGGTGTTGGATTTCCAGATTTGAACATAAAAGGTACATCATAATATTTAAAATCTGAAATTCCAATTCTTTCTTTTTGTTCATTATAGAATTTTTGTGCAACTGGTACAATATATTTTACTATTAAATCTCTATATCTTTTCGCATCTTCTCTATTCCAGTCAGTTCTACCGAATCCTCTATATGCAACATCTAGATATGAATTAAATCCTAATTTTTTAGCAATTTCATGACGAATTTTAACAAGTTCATCATAAATTCTATCAAACTCATCTTCTCTTTCTCTAAACCAATTAGAAATTGCTAATGAAGCATCTCTTCTGACATTTCTATCTGGGGATTGAGTATATGGTGTCATTTGTGATAGATTTAGTTTTTTCCCGTCAAAATCTATTTGAGCTGTACCCATCATCTTTTGATATTCATTCGAAAGCTTAGCTTCTTTAACTCTATCTTCCATAATTTCTGGTTTAAAAATATCTTTTTGAAGTTCATCAGTTAAAAGAATATTCTTTCCAAATTGTTCTTCATATGCTGCTCTAAATTCTGAGTTTAATCTGATATTTTGTAATCTATTATTAACTTGAGCTAATCTAGGATAAAATTCATCAAATGATTCTACTTCTTTTTCATAAAATTCATCTCTTGTATCTATAGAGTTTCTAATATAAGATATTGTACCCATTGAAAGAACCACTTCCATTATCTCTTCATATTCAACTAATGCTTGTAAAAACTCATCAAATGTTTCCGCTTTTTCAGCTAAATCTAATTTGGTATTTAAATCTACGATAGTTTTATCATAATCAGGTCTTTTGTATTCTAATTCATTAAATTTCATTTTTCCCTCCATTTTGTTAAAACCTCTTAATTTAATATAGCTTACACAATATATTATACCTTAATAATGGTAGTTAAATAAAGAAGTTTTATATTTTGATGAATTATTGTGAAAGCTCGATGTATTCAAATATTTATATCATATATTTTTATTTAGTTTTGTCCTATGTCTATGTATCTATCATTTGTATGTAAAAATGTAAATATACTTTTGCGATAATTAAGTAAAATGTGTAGTTTAATCAATAATTTTCGTAGTGATTAAAGAAACATACTCAAATTGCAAAATCTAATATACATATTTTGCTACATAGCTTACTAATTAAATTTTCAACTCTGAAGATTAATGATGTGACTCTGATAGATTGAAGATAATATTTTTATTATTTACATCCCTTTTACTCAATTTCTGTTCATATTTTGCACTTTAAATATTTTAAACAGAAAACGGTAAGATTCTCTATTCATATTTCGAGTTTTTGATTTTTTAAACAGAAATCAGAAAGATTTTCTGTTCTTATTTCGTGTTTTTGTTTTTTTTCGAACAGAAAATGGTAAGATTTACTGTTCATATATTGAATTTTTATTATTTTGAACAGAAATGATGAAAAATTCTGATTAGTATCAAATTTTTTTAATCCTAAGATTAAAGCATGACTAAGTTATAATATCTAATTCAAAATCACAAAAACTCTTAAGAATGATTCAGCAAATATTTGATTTTTCACTATTTGCGGTAACCATAAATATCTTAAGAGCTTTTAACTATTTATTTAATATATCTTTTATTTGATTGCAAATTTCAATCATTCTATCATTAGATATATCAGATACTACTTCCACTGGACAATTTCCACCACAAGTATTTATTACTTTATTTTCCAATAATTGATTGCTTGAAATTTTCAATTTACCAATAATTTTTGAAATTCCTTTGTGATTATCATTAGGGTCTGTTACTCTAACTTTAACTAGTACGAAATCACCATCGGGATTATATACAAATTCTCCTTCATTATTATTTGTAAATTCTTCAAATCCTTTATAATTATGGAAATGTGCAACAATTTTACTACCTTCTTGTTTAATGTTTAAATTATCTGTAGTCACACTATTGTTTGAATCATTTTTAATTTCTTCAACCTTGGTTTCTTCAACCTTGGTTTCTTCAATCTTGGTTTCTTC